>DATKZR010000020.1:0-3760 GCA_035527875.1 Nitrosopumilaceae archaeon
ATAATTTTTGCTCGTTTTGCCTTAAAACAAAAAGTCAGCATTTTATGAAATTATTTTAGGATTTTTTACCTTGCCTGAAAAACTATAGTCTTTGAGGAGTTTTATGTTGTGGCGGTTTTCCTTTCCAGCTAAAGTCATAACTTCGTTACTTTCATTGTGGCCTTAACCAATCTCCAACGTTTCAGATTATCATTATTCCTTAAGTTATGGCAAAATTCTTAGGCATAACCGAAGGGCATTCTATTTTTACTGACAGTCGATAAACTAGTTTACACTTCATTTAGTCACAAAGTAGGTTTTTCCTTGATCTAAGATTTTGCCATAGATGGTATCATGTTTTAAAAAATAGCCACTTTCAATCAGCAAAACAGACCAGAAATTATAATGTTTAAAATGCTCTTAGAGTGGGTTATTCCCCGCACTCTAAGAGTTGCATCCGCAAAAAACTCTATAACTAAAGTAATGTACAGATATTAAAAAAGATTTCTGATAAATTATGCCAGTTTTTATTACCAAAGTAGAATACTATTCAATGTGAAAATTGGATTTCTTATTCTAGGAGTTTTTGTAATGGGTGTCTTCTTTGCAAGCGCATCAGCAGAACCAACCATCCAGATACTAATGAATCAAACAACTTTTAGCTATGGAGAAAAGTTAGCATATACAATTGAAGTTAGCGAAATAACTGGGGATCTAGCAATTATTCACATCAGAGATGATTCAGGAAAAGGTAGTAGTGCAATACCCATTGAAATATTAAATTTAAAAACAGAGGTTCCATCTCCTTATCCCTTTGAAAAGCAGATTTTTCAAGAAGGGAAATACTTTATCGATTTACAATATTCGGGTGCAGAATATACTGCGGAATTTAACCTAATTGATTCTGGAAATATCGTTATTCCTTTTCAAACAAAGCAGATTGCATATAGTTGGGTAAATAATGAAGTTTCTGGCGGGATTTTAATTGACATTATCCAAAAAACAGTAGAAAAAAATGTAATCAATATTCCATATGTGATTGATAATGATGATTTGGAAAAAATATACATTCCTAATTGGGTAAAAATAATCACTATTTGGTGGATAGAAGAAAAAATTTCAGATAAAACTTTTGCCAACGCCTTTCAACATTTAATTGATAAAAAAATCGTGACTATTTAGAAACATGAATAAACATTCTGCCATTACCGCAATTGCAATAATTGTAATAATTATTCCCATATTGTATGGAATTTGGGGCATCTTTTCTGTGGAACAATTACAACTTTCAACTCCAAATGATGAATTCAGTTATTTTGAAATGTCAAATTATGAACAAATCCAAATTTGTAATCCAATGCCATTTTTTGTTAGCTTCAATGGGTTAACAATTGCGACTTATTTTACAAATGATCTCAAGGGGGTTTTTGAGATTGGACCAACCACAATCGATCCAAATACGCTAGAGGTTTTAGAGGTGGATTTTTCCTCAGAGAATTTTGCCGAATCCCAGTATCTTTTCATGCATATGGATGGTCAGTTTGATGGCGAAATCCCAATCAGATTAGACCCAAGTAAGATGATAGTGGTTACAAACTTTGAAACTAAAATAATAGGAATAATACCCTATCAAAGCACAATCACCCAATCAGGTTTTGATTTTACAAAAATGATGAACAAAGATTCTTCATGTGAAAATGATTAAGATGATTTACTGGCTTTAGACATTATAGCAAGTATTACACCAATTGTTCCTGCAATAATAAACGATGCAACAGTACCATAAATCATTTCTCTGCTCATTGATCTAGGAAAAGAATTACTAGCAGAAGTAGATTCAATTACACAAACTCCTTCTTTTAGAACTGTACCTGGACCACATTTTTCATCTAATTGACAAACTCCTTCTTTTAGAACTGTACCTGGACCACATTGGGTTCTTGGTTTATCTTCATTGATAGTATCTTCTTTAGGAACAGGAGTAGGATCTGGTGTTGGTTCTGGTGTTGGTTCTGGTGTTGGTTCTGGTGTTGGTTCTGGTGTTGGTTGCCCAAATACTGAACCAATAATTTCAACTTCGTCAGTTCCTGAAGGAAGTGTGATACTCAATGTTCTAGTATTGGCATTGGTCTCAATTTCCGAAAACGAAGGCTCATCACCATCGGCTAATACAATAAATGCATCATCGTTTCCTTGATACACAGAATCAAAGAAATTTCTATCCAAAGTAATCTCTAAAGTTCCAGGAGAAGTGGTGACATCGACGGTAAATATTAAAGAAATAAAATCCAAGTCAGGCTCTATACCAGAAACGGATACACCATCTCCAATGTATTCAATGTCAAATGAATTTCCTTCAACGTTTACTAGAGCGGTTTCGGCATAAACTAAATTTGATGATAAAATTGCTACAAGGATTAATCCAAGTGAAATTTTTAGTGTAGAGTTAAGCTTGGGTATACTAGGGTAAGATTCTGATAATAATTTAGCAGCGCCCTGTTTTTTCAACAACGATTAACCTCAAAATAGGTGTTAAAAAGAATAAGATGACAATTAATCACGTATCAGTCAAGCTTTTTTAGTTATTTTTTGATTCAAGAAGAAAATATTTTTACTCTCAAATTACGCCTCGGAGAATTTGGATAATCTTTTCTCCAATTACATTTGCTGCTAAAGACTGGGCTTCTTTTGTTTGAGCTCCAATATGAGGAGTAAGAATGACATTATCTAATTGAGCTAATTTATTATCAGTTGCAGGTTCTTTTTCAAAAACATCTAATGCTGCACCTCCCAAGTTACCATTTTTGAGTGCCTCATAAAGTGCATCCTCATCAATGACACCACCTCTTGATGTGTTGATAATTTTAGCAGTTTTTTTCATTGTTGATAATTTTTGAGAGTCAATCAAGTGATATGTAGAGTCTAAGAGAGGCACATGAATTGATACATAATCAGAACTTTGCAGCAAAGTATTAAGATCAGCTTTCATCAAACCTACTTCTTTTGAAAATTCTTCGTCAATTGGAATAACATCGTAACCAATAATATTCATGTTTAGTGCTTTGGCCACTCTTGCCAGTCTTTTTCCAATATTTCCCATTCCGATAATTCCAAGATACTTTCCACGAAGTTCTGTTCCTTTCAATTCTTTTTTAAGCCATTTACCATCTCGTATTGCTCTATCACCTCTAGTAGTTTGTCTAGCTAAAGATAGCATTAATCCTAAAACCAATTCGGCAACTGCATTCATTGCTCCTTCTACGGCATTAATTACACGAATGTTTTTGTCTTTAGCTGCTTCTTGGTCTACGTTATCCAAACCTACCCCAACACGTGCAATAATTTTACAATTCTCAGCTTTTTCAATAATTTCTTTTGTGATTGTTGTTCTACTTCTAACAATAACAATATTAAAAGTAGCAATTTTTTCTAAGATTTGCTCAGGTGTTATAGTTGGCTCATAAGAGACTTTCAAACCGTTATCTTCTAAAATTTTATTTAAAACCGGATCAACTTCATCACAAATTAAAACTGATTCTTCAAATCCCATGATATTTGAAATGATCTACTGAATATATTTCATTAAAAATAAAAAGAAAAAGAAGTTAAGATCTCAAGAAAGCATTTCTGCTACTACAGGAATTACTTCCCATAATGGAATCATGCCATTTTCTTGCATTTCAGAAGCTACATCGTCAGTGTACAAACCGTGAATGTTTATTGCAGGATGTGCAATACTGTTCATTCCCATTGGTGGTACAGCATCACTTGGGTTACCTAA
>DATKZR010000021.1:0-10538 GCA_035527875.1 Nitrosopumilaceae archaeon
TGGAACTTCTGCTGGTTTTGGTTCAGAGCCTTTTGGAAGAGTTTGCTTTTTTGGTTCTGCTGGCTTTGGTTCAGAGCCTTTTGGAAGAGTTTGCTTTTTTGGTTCTGCTGGCTTTGGTTCAGAGCCTTTTGGAAGAGTTGGCTTCTGTGGTTTTGGTTCAGAGCCTTTTGGAAGAGTTTGCTTTTTTGGTTCTGCTGGTTTTGAAACTTCAGCTGGTTTTTCCTCCATTTGTGATGATAGTTTTGTTAATTTAGCTTCTAATTCGGCAATCTTTTCTTCAAGAACTTTTTGTGTTTGCTTTTTAGCAGTTGCCATTTAATGGAGATAAAGTCTTGGGGTTTATTTAGATTTGGGTGATTACTAGGACCAATCTTGATCAAGTTTTTATGCGTAAAGAGATTAACAGTTCCATTGGATGATTTTGAAAAGGAATACCCAGGATTCGATTGGAAAAATATACCCGCTTACAAGCATCCAGGAGGCAGGGATTGCCCATGCCCAAAACATGAATACATTCGAGAACAAATCAAGTTTACAAAACAAGTAAATGAAAAAGGAAATGAAGCATCAAAGATTACCCTAAAATTCTGTCCGGATCATTTCAAGGTATACATGGAAGAAGTAATTCCCGCAATGCCATTAAAATACAAAATTCTAACAAAGATTGCACTAAAGTTGGGAGCAATCAAAGTTGAGCAGTTAAAGTATATGGAGTCAGAATTATGTTTTTATTGTAAATTTGGATCAGGGGGTCACGAAAAAAAGAACGAACTTCCACCGGTTCCATGAAAATTTCTATTCAGGACTAAGCAAGATTTTTGGTTTATTTGGAGTATCATGATGGCAGTTTTTTCCACATAGCGGACAACGTTTTCTATCAAGAAAAATGCACTGACAAATGTGAGAATCAATATAGGCTTTGGCAGGTTTGTTTGGTTCGCCGGTTCCATTACAAAAAGGACATTCAGATCCCAGTAGTTCTATAACCCCGACCCCCTTACAAACTGCACATTTATCATCCTCCATCAATAATGCCACCAAAACTTAGAATTAAAATGCATGTGTTGAAATAATTTCAAAAAAATAACATTTACCTAATTCTAGTTAAGCTTATACTTGTTCTAACTTCAGAAAATTTGTGGCAATTCAAGATATTCATGATTTCATATCAGAGTTAGAAAAACAAGGTGAACTAAAAAGAGTCCAAACGCAAGTTGACTCTAATTTAGAAATTGCAGAGATAATGAGGAGACAAATGTATTCAAATGGACCAGCAATTCTTTTTGAAAATATTAAAGATTATGACATGCCCATTTTGGCAAATGCCTTTGGCTCAATGAAAAGATTAGAGATTGGTCTGGAGATGACAGAATTTGAAGAAATCGGACAGAGAATTGTGGACATGACAAAAATGGACGTTCCATCAGGAATTCTAAACAAAATTAGAAAACTTCCTGAACTATCAAAAATGACCGAATCATTTCCCAAGCTTGAAACTAGTGGGCCTGTAACAGAGATTACATCTAGTACCGCATCGTTTGATGATTTACCAATTTTAAAATCTTGGCCAGATGATGCAGGACGATTCATTACTCTCGGATTGGTGGCAACTAGTCATCCTGAAACCAAGATACGAAATCTTGGAGTATATAGGATACAGATTCTGGATAGTACTCATGCATTGATGCATTGGCAAAAACACAAAAGAGGTGCGCATCATTCAGATATTTCAAAGGATAAAGGCGAAAAAATTCCAACTGCTATAGTAATTGGAGGAGACCCTGCAACTATTTTTTCATCAATAGCGCCAGTACCAGAAGGGCTTGACAAATACTTGTTTGCAGGGATTACAAGGAAGAAAGGAATCAAAATGGTCAAATGCAAAACCATCGATTTGGAAGTTCCAGCCAATGCAGAGATTGTTTTAGAAGGATATGTGGATCCCCAAGATTTAAGAGATGAAGGCCCCTTTGGTGATCATACTGGATACTATACTCCAGTTGAACCATTTCCTACATTTACATTAACAGGAATTATGAGGAGAAAAAATCCAATCTATGTCACCACTGTTGTTGGAAAACCAGTTCTAGAGGACGCTTACATTGGAAAAGTAATAGAGCGTTCATTTTTGCCCCTTATTCGTATGTTTCATCCCGAGGTGGTAGATTTTTCGATGCCAGCAGCTGGATGGTTTCAAGGTTTGGCAATAATATCAATAAAAAAGAGATATCCAGGTCAAGCAAAAAAAGTAATGATGGGTCTATGGGGGATGGGCCAGCTATCATTAACAAAAATTTTTGTTGTAGTAGATGAAGATGTAAACGTCCATGACATGAATGACGTTATTTGGGCTGTTACTACAAGAGCAGATGCAGCCCGAGATACTATTATCATAAATAACACACCAACTGATACACTTGACCCTGCATCACCTCTGGTGAATTTAGGTTCAAAATTAGGAATTGATGCGACACAAAAAACAAGTGAAGAAGGTTTTGAGCGAGAAATCCAAAAACTTGTTACAGTGGACCAAGATACAAAAAATACTGTAGATTCAAAGTGGGCTAGTTATGGATTATAGTACTGCCAAAGGATTGTAAAAATTATCACGCTCTTCAACTTGATATCCAATTTGATGAATCGCATCAACGATTACCTTTCCCGTCAATTCAGTAGAACGTGCACCTGTACAAGATACAACTTCTTCTCCAATCAAGGTTCCTCCAAAGTCATCTGCACCATATTGTAGGGCAAGCTGAGCCATTCCAACTCCGTTTGTTAACCAAGAGGATTGAATATGAGAAATCAATCCATCAAAAACAAGTCTAGAAATTGCAATCATTTTCAGCAATTGAATACCGCCTGACCCGTGTTCTACAATTCCCTCTTCTTTCATTTGGGTATTGTTTGGCTCAAAATTCCAAGGAATAAATGCCATGAATCCTTTAGTATTTTCTTGCAGTTTAACTATTTTGAAAAAATGATCGACAATATCTTGATTTTTTTCTACATGTCCGTACATCATGGTTGCAGAGGCAGGGATTCCAAGAGAGTGAGCTTCATTCATGATACTAATCCAATCATCGCTTGAAATTTTCTTTGGGCTAATGATATCTTTTACAGAATCTACAAGAATTTCTGCCCCTGCTCCGGGGATGGATTGAAGTCCAGAATCTTTTAGTCTGGATAAAATTTCTTTTGTAGATGATTTTTCTACTCTTGCAATCATGTCAATTTCAGAAGTAGAAAGACCATGTACCCCAACCATGGGGAATTTGTCTCGAATCATTTTAAAGGCATCTTCATAGTATTCAATTTTCAAATTTGGATTATGACCTCCTTGAATGAGGACTTGTCGAATCTTAAACAAATCACAAGCAGATTTTACGCGAGCTTCAATTTGATCAAGAGTTAACGTGTATGAATCCTCAGCTCCCGGTGATCTGTAAAATGCACAAAACTTGCAATCAGTAACACAGACATTGGTATAATTCAAAATAATATTATTTACAAAAGAAGCTTTTTTGCCAAATTGTTTTTTTGTAAGATGTCCAGAAACTAGACCCATCAAATAGACATCATCTGAGTTTAAAAGTCTAAGACAATCATCGGGACTAGGTCTTTTCCCGTTTAAAGAATTTTCAAGAATGTCACCAATATCACTTTGGTAAAGCTGTTCTGTAGTTTGACTCAATTATTTACTTTCCTCTTCAATTTCTATTTAATCGTATATAGAAAAATCGTACAAAAAATACGTACCACCTGACTAATTTGTGCTCAATGAGTAAAGAAATGAATTTCGGAGGTTTACGTTATTTTTAAGAAACTTCACCCACAGGTCACGCTACCTAAGTAATTTTTAGTATTTTTTAGAGAAATTTAGTCAAAAACAGCATCTAAAATACAAACCTGCCAAAATTTGATCATATGATCTCTTAAGGGGAATTATCATCATGGTTCGTCTTTTAGTTTGTCAATCAAGTCTCTAAGATCTCTTTGAAGATTTTCTTGGTTTTTCCCCCAAGAACAAATCATCGAATAGTAAGTCCGCATAATCTTGTATAGGATTATCCAAGTAATAATTTTGGAGCAATTGGGAGTGAAAGCATGCTAATGGTAGCTAGAGAAAATGTCACTATACAAGATATAAGCAAAAATATGTTACTTGTAATTTTGACCTTCTTTTGTATACCTCCCATAAACAACAACACTGAAAATATTACAGTCAATAAGACATAACTATCTGAATTCCCATTTGCTGTTACTGCCTCTTCAGTTTTTTCAGTTGATTTAGCTAAAAATTGCTCTGCATCTTCAGAGAAGGTTTTTCTGTATTCGGACATTACAAACGGATGTGGTGGGGCACTAGGATTCTCAAAAGGATTTGTTTTTAACCATGCCTCAACAGCAGGTTTGAAGTCTGGTCGTAGCCTCTGATAATAAAACTCACTGCTCTTTTCGTCGTTATTGTTTAGAGCATTAACATATTCTATGAATGTAATTACATCAATTGTAGAATATTGACTTTGCTGAATTGTGTTCAAGATAAATTGTTGCATGCTGCCGTTGGACTCTTTTATCGCAAAGGTTTGAATTCCACTCCAAAGAGTGGACTGATAAGCACACCAAGCAACAGATACAATACTAACAGATAATATGACAGTTATGATTAAATCTATTTTCTTATCCAAAGATGTTTTTTTATTTAATTCATTCACGTTGAATCTTGATAACCATATTGGAAATAAATAAAGTCAACTATTTTAACTGTATTTAATCCGTCAAAAGGACGGGTTCTAGACTCGAAAATTTTTCAAAGCCAATTCATGACTTAGTAATAATCTGCATAATCCTGTATAGATTATTTAAAGAAGTATAATCTACTTTTGAAATGTGGTACATCTGAAAACATAACAATGAAACTTTATTCTCTACCCAAAATTTAACACTAAATCCAATTTTGCCTCATCTAGGTTCAATTCTACAGGAACACCCATATCTTTTTGGGATGAAAATGGATGTAGGTAGGCATGAAATTATGAATTAAATTCTAAACCTGCACATTCAAAAATTGTCCTATCTTTGATCTCTGATTGCCATTTCTCATGGAATTTGTAATATACAATACTGTCATCTAAATACAATTCATAATTTTCTCGTTCACATTTATTGTATTCCCAAGTTTGTAGCAATGTTTCATCACCAGAAAATACTTCGATTGTAACATCAAATTCTTCAGGAACTTTTCCTGCATTCACATATCTCTCAAGTAATAGGTAAAACCATTCTTTGTCATTACTTGGCAAGGATTCAAGATAAAACATTGCAGTTTTTTTCTCAAAAGTATTATCAGGAATCAAAAATGGGAGATTGTCTTTCTCTATAGGAGAAAATTTGGAAAATGTAGTCAATGTTTGTGGAGGGGCAATGTCAGATCCTTGAAAATGAACAACTATCTTTTGTGCCCTTTGATCATCTGATAGAATTACAGGTTTTAGTTTCAGAGGTAACGTGGAAGAAGGATTATCGACAACAATCCATCCTCTATATTCTAATTTTGATGCATGATCATCTTCTACACATACTGCAGAATTAAGTGGAGGTCTAGTCATGAGAGTAAAATTTTCTATACATATAGTTTCTTCAGAAGAGATTCCCAGTTTTTGTTGTGTTAGTGGAGAAATTTTCTTAAAATCCTCATTCAAGCCAAATCTTGGATTCTGTTGAGGAATCACTAATGCATCCACTCCTGCACAATCTATCTCAAACCTATCCCTAAATTCATATTTCATAGAGGGGTGGAATTTTATCCAGACTACATTATCATTAAGATAAGTAGCATAAGTTTGTCCTTCGCATTTTGAATAATCCCCAGAATACAAAATTGTGCCATCTCCAGTAACAAGATCAACTCTTACATCAAATAGTTCAGGAGTTTTACCTGGATTGATGTACCTTTCTACAAATTCATAACTACCAGATGCAAACTTGTTTGGAAGTGATTCACCATAAAACTGTGCACCACTAAAAGATTGTTCTTTAGAAGAAATGTCACCTTGATTAGTAATTGAACCCCGCAATGAACTATAAGTCAATACTTGATCTAATTCATCTCTAAAACTATCTTTTGTGCTAAACTTTGAAATTAACGCAGTTGTTTTTGGAGTAGTGATATCTCCATCTGATGCAGTCATAAGATAAAATATTCCACGTTCTTCATATCTTGGAGTGATATCAGGTAATTCTTGTAAAACATTTGATTGTGTTTCAAAGTTTACAGAGAAACCAGAACATTCAAAGATTGATTTTTCTCTAATCTCTGAGACTCCTTTTTGTCCACTAATTGTATAAAACAAAAGATTGTCTTGAAGATAGTTATCAAAATCCATTGCATTACATGTTGTGTATTGCCATGATTGTACAATACTTCCATTTCCTGTAACAAGATCAATTGTTGCATCAAATGGTTCAGGGTTTTTTCCAAGATTTACATATCTACTGATTAATTCATAAAATTCCTTTTTGTCTTTGCTTGGGAGGGATTCTAAGGAAAATCCTGCTGAGCTTATCTGATGAAATGCAGGAGAAGTGGGTTTTTCTTCAATTAGTGGTTCAAATTTTGCAAATGTATAGTATGATTGTGGTGCCATAATTTCCCCTCCTGAAAGAGTTAGAACAAATCTTTGAGCAATATTGTTTTTGTCAGGTACAAAATCTACATAATCTAGAGTCTTTGATGGAAAAATTTCAGGAGATTTTTGAGTGGCATCTAAGGAAAATCCATCACACTCAAAGATTACTCTGTCATGAATTTCTGTTTCAAATAGTTTGGAGAATTTTCTTGTAATCAAACTATCTTCTAAAAATGATTTGTAATCAATTACGTGGCATTGTTCATAACTCCAAATTTGTAAAGTTGTTTTGTCACCTGAAAGAACTTCAACATCTACTTCAAATGGTTCTGGAACTGCACCTATATTGACATATTTTCCAATTAATTCATAGAACCATTGGTTATCAGTATTAGGTATTGATTCAAAATAGAATTTTGGTTTTTCACCAAACGGGGCATTAGGTAACATTAATTGTAATTCTTCATTTGTTAATGGGGCGAATCTAGTAAATGATGCAATTATTTTTTTAGGTGAAATATCTGGTCCTTGAAATGATGCTACAAACACTTGAGCACGTTCATCATTATTTGGGATAGTAATTTGTTCCAAAATTTCAGTTAAAGGTGAAATTGAATCTAAAACATGAAAATCCAATCCTTTACATTGATAATATGATTTATCTCTAATTTCAGAACCAAATGTTTGTTTGAATTTGTATAAAAGTAAATTATTTACAAAAAATGTTGTATAGTTTGTTGCATCACATTCATTATAATACCAAGATTGTAATACTGAATTATCGGCAGTTACCAGATGAATCTTAACATCAAATGGTTCAGGGGCCTTTGTTGGAGAAATATATCTATTGAGAAATTCATAAAATTTTTCTTTGTCTTTACTTGGTAATGACTCCAAAGTAAATTGAGGTGTTTTATCTATTTCATATCCTGGAATTAGAATTGGCAGATTCGAGAATTGTTTTACTGGACCAAACTTTGAAAATGTGAAAAACGTTTCCTCAGTTTCTAAATCCCCTCCTGAGAATTGTACAAGGAATTTTATTGCCCTGTCCTCATTTTTAGGCACAAAACTAGCCATTTTAACTGGATTTTCTGAATTTTCTCTAGTAAGATGTATTTCAGTCTACATGAAATCATTTACAGGAAAAAAGAGACACTTCTCGAATCTCAGATAAAAATTCTCCAATGAATTTTAGTTTTCCCAAGTTTTCATCTAAAATTGGAAAGTATTCTATCAAATCACATTCTCGATACTCCCAAGTCTGTAAAACATCCCCATTTCCAGTTAGAATTTCAATATCTACATCATAAGGAAGTGGATCTAATCCAGTGTTGATTGTTTGACTAACTATTTCATCGTAAAACCATTGTTTGTCTTTGCTTGGTAGAGAGTCTAGTGCAAATCCTTCTTGAACATTATCATAATAGTATGGGACTGTAGGATAGTTGTTTTTTTGTTGTTCAAGATGTTCAAATTTTAAAAATGATGTAAATGTTTGAGGGGATTCAATCTCTGCTCCAAAAAAAGTTACACGAATTGCTTGTGCTCTATTTTTTTCATCAATAATTACTTGTTGTGAAACGTCTTGGGTCGAAATAGAATACGCTTTTGAGATTTCTTGAATGCTTGATTGTTCAGTTGTTTTTCCAGGAACTAGATAAGGGGTTAATGGTCTTTCAAAAAACTTTAGAATTTTCAATCCAAAATCACCTTCTGAAAAATAAAAAGTATCTCCTTCAACAAACGCTACAGTAGCTGGAACTTGTTCATCTGCAGATATAGAAGGGATTAAAACAGCTAGAAAAATTATTGGTAAACTAAGATAAAATTTGAAATTCAATTTTATTAATCTGCATATTGAATTGCAACTACATAAGGATCAAACAATGAAATAAACGTAGTTGCATCATCCATATTTCCTTCTACGATAACTGAACCATCATTTATTGAATCTTGGAATACTTTTTGTCCACCTAATGTTAGTTTGATGACTGATTCATCTCCAATGAATTTTACATCTAGATTTTCTTCTAATCCTGGAGTTAATGCAGCTATGCTGTTTCTAATATGAAATGTGTAAGAGTTTTCAGAATCAGATAATTCTAATCCTACTATAATATCTAATCCTTCAGCTTTTTGAGCATCAAGTCTTGTAGGAAGTTGTTTTAGAAGAATGCCAATCGGTATTGCCGCAATTGTTTCAGGTGAAGAAATGGCAATTAGACTAGGGTCAATTGCAATCTTTCCTTCTAAAAGTAATGCATCAGTCAGATACCAATTCCTAGCACCCGAACTATGAGCTTGTTGCCCTAAAACCCGTAACGAATATGCCTTCAATAGTTTTGCATTTGTATTATCTGGATCAGAATTAATTACATGAGTTGCCAAAATTGCAGCCCATGAATATTCATCATCATTAATTGCCTCTCTAACTTTCATGAGTGATGTTTCTACTCCCCCGAATCCTTCAACTATCTTTATGGATTGTTCTTTAATGCTGATAGGAGTTAAGAATGTTGAATCCCCTTGATACCATCCAACATTCCCAGAGAAAATATTTCTAACATGCCATGATCTTTCCCCATATCTTTCTTGTATCCAAGGATTATCTACCAAACTCTCTGGCAAATCAATAGAATGTGCTAATTCGTCTGCAGTCATCCCTTGATTAATTCCTCTAATGGTTTGATCATACACATATTGTACACCATCATGATGTGCAGTAAGTACATCTTTCACTTCATCATACCCACTAACTGGAGTAGTATGAGAAGGAACCATGTATTTTGCATCTAGATCAAGTAAAACTTGTAAGCTGTTAATCCATGCAGAAACATCTCGATAAATTGTACCTCTAATTGAATACAAATTTGGCCAGGCTTTGTACAATACTTCTGCAGCACATAGTACTTCTAGTTCTGGGAACCAAACAATGATTTCATCATTTGTTTCACTTGGAACATGAATCAAGGTCATTTTCAAACCAGCTACTTCTGTTTCTAATTTATCATCAAAAGTAACTGTAGGATTGATAAAAGATGTAGATGTTTCCCCTGTTTCTAAAAATGGCCCTATTCCAGCATTAACAATTCTATCTGGACCTGATGTTGGTAATAATGCACCATAAAAAAATAGTCCACGATTTACTGTGAGTGGTCCTAGTTCCCCACTTTCACGATAATAATTCTCAAGTAGTGTAGAGTGGGCAAAAATTTCTAAATCCCCATCAGAATATTTTTCAAAACTGCCTGCACCGTTGATATGATCAGGATGTGAATGCGTGTATACTATGGCTTTAACTGGTTTATCAGTAATCTTTCTAAATTCACCCATTACTTCTTCTGCAGATTCATTTGACGTCATTGCATCAACTATGATTATCCCATCATCACCAATTACCATGATGGTATTTGCCAATCCATAACCCACTGCGGAATAAACTTGATCAGTTACTTTGATAATTTTTGGGGGCCAAAAGTTTGCAGTATGTGCATCAAAATCAGGATTAACCTCAGGTTGATCAGGATATGGTGGAAGTTCAAAAACAGTTTCTGGTATTTTATCTGATGTGTCAATAGATAACATAGTTCCCCAACCACGTTGTACTAATTTGTCAGATGTACTTGGGGTTACGCATGCAATTTTACCTTTAGAATTTTCAACCCAAACTTTATCAATACAAATTTGGTTTTGTTCTATAGCATCACTAAATGGAATAATTGGTGTAATTCCTATTGATAGAATTAATGGAATAAGTGCAAAAATAACAGTTTTCATAAATAATATCAATTTTAAACCAGATTTAAAGGAATCCAGATTGGATCCATGGAGGCTTAACTATTTTTGGGATTAATTTGAGATTAACTGCTTATTGTTAAATCATAATTTATCATAATGGGTAAT
>DATKZR010000022.1:0-11862 GCA_035527875.1 Nitrosopumilaceae archaeon
AATAGGGAAGGCAATTGCCAAAAGATTTGTAGAAAATGGTGCCAGTGTGATAATTCTTGGCAGAAGACGTGAGCCATTAGACGAGACATCTAAAATGCTTGAAGGGATAATTTCTCAACTCAACAGTGGGGCCAATGTCAATATATTCTCAGGAGTTGATGTTGCAGATGATTCTGCAATGACTGCAATGTTTGATGCTATAAAAAATGAAAACCAAACAGTAGACTATATCATAAACAATGCAGGAGTCTCAGGTCCTGTTACGTGTTTTGCAAATGCACCACTAGATGATTTTAAAAGTACAGTTGCCATTCATTTGACTGGAACCTTTTGGGGTTCAGTGCAAGCACTAAAGGTAATGAAGGAAGGCGGAATAATTATTACAATCTCTACATTCTTTACAGAAGAAAGACCACTTGAACAAAGACCTTACAGATTTAGAAGTCCATATACAGCATCGCAAGGTGCAAAGAATAGACTAGCAGAAGCAATGTCATGGGAATTAACTGATAAAGGAATCATATCCATTGCAACAAATCCAGGTCCAGTACATTCAGATAGAATTTACAAAACAGTATACCCCAAAGCTGCATCAGAATTTATGAGAGTGAGTGGATTTGAAGATTTAACTCCCATACAAGTAGAGGCTGCAAGTAAAGAAATCTTACCATTGCTTGGTGAAGATGAAAGTACAGTAAAACAAGGAATCACAAACGCTGCACAAAAATTATCGCAAGAATTTGGTAAAGATGCACAAAAACTAACTGAGACTCTAACTAATTTACTAACCAAGATTCAAAGCATTGCAGAAAAAGTACAAAACAATACCTCTCACATGATTGCAAATCGAGAATTCCTATCACAATCCCAAGTAGCAACTTCAGTTTTAAATTTGTGTGATGATGAAATTTCCAAGATAGTTAACGGTAAAGTAATTCCAGGAGATAGAGTATTTTATCCAGTAAAGTCACATGTTGGAAATGCAACGCCAGGAGTTCACCAGAGAGATTTTACAGGAAAGGCAATTGTGTTTACAATTGATGCCACTGATAAAACGGATTCAGATAGAGTCCAGTATTTGGCTGCATATGTTGAGAAAAATGGAGGAAAAGCAGCCTGTTTTATCTCAGAGACCACACCAAAGGACATCCAGGAGGCAATTAGCAGTAAATTCCACTCTCATGTGATTAATATCAAAAATCCAGAGGAGGTTGAAAAGTGGCTAAATTCTGCCAAAACCAACATTGGGGAGATTCTAGCAGTAGTTCATGTTACAGGAAAACTACCTGAAATTTCAAAATTAACAGAATTATCCCGCGCCAAATGGGAAGGATTGATTGAAAAATTTATCACAACTCCTGCCACTGTTGCCCAAAGAGCATTAGAACAATTTGTTCCAGGTGGTGGAAAAGATCCAAGACTATACAAAGATGCAACTGGAGCAATGATGATAATAGGTCCTGATTTGCCAACAGGAAGAAAAGTATCAGGTACCCAGCGAGCTCAAGTCGAAGTGTTCCGAGGAGCATTACGACCATTTACAACTACCGTAAACCAGGAACTTAGTGATGTTCTTAATTCAAAGATTAGAATATTTTCTGTATTTCCTGGATCAGTTACTGGGGCAGAGCCAGAAAATGAAAGAATTGCTCAAGCATTGAATTTTCTAGTATCTGAAAGTGCAGCTTCATCATCTGAAGTTACATTTTGTGTTGATGAAGTAAGATAAGAATGAAAAAATTCTCAGACTTTAGAGTAGGAGACAAGTTTTTCTCCACATGCAGTATTTCTGCCAAAGAGTTGAACGGATATTTTAATTTCTCTCGTGTGAAAAATGCCTTTTTAGAAGATTATAAAAACAAAAAGACACAACTTGTTTCAGGACGAGCAGCACTCTCTAGAATGGAAGGGGAGTTTACGAGACTTGGTCAGATTTATGGAAACCACATTATCTTTGTTGGAACAGATGGGGATCCTGATTGGCAAAACAGAAGCACTAGATTTCTCAAACCTCTCTACACTGATGAGGTTCTAAAAATCCAATATACCATTTCAGGAAAAGAGGACATTGATGATACGTATGGAAAGATTGCAGTTGACTTTGAGGGGACAAATCAGCAAGGCCAAACAATTCTAGTCTCAAAGAAAAATTTGTACAGACTCACAAAAGAACCTCCAAGATAAAAATAAAACTGGAGAGCAAACATGTCTCTCCAGCTCCTAAGTTGAAACCTAGAAGACAAGACATTATTGTAAAATCAGTATAAAAACCACAGATTTTTTTTGAGGCCAGATTCCAAGTTTTTTGCGTTTAATTATTCATCAAATGCATATTTTCACTTATAGAATCAAAGAACATTTTGATAGCAACTGCTATAATTACTACAGAAACTAGGATCTGCAAGAATCTCTCGTTAATGTCAATTGAGAGTCTTGCACCAACCAAACCCCCTGCAAATGACCCTGCACCTAACAGTCCGGCTTGGAGAAAATCAGAATGTCCTAAAATGGTGTGAACAGTAACTCCAGACAATGATACAAATAACAAGATTAACTGAGAAGTTGGTGCTGCCTTTTTCATGGCCATTCCCATCCCCACAACCATTAACGGTACAAAAATTATTCCACCACCTATTCCAAAAAATGCAGAGATAATTCCAGCGAAAAAACTTGCACCAATGGCAAACACCATCATTTGTTTTGAAAAATTCTTTTCGCTACTCTCTATTTTTTTTCTTGAGAAAATGTATACTGCAGATGCAATCAGCACAAACCCAAATAGAATTTTAAAGATTTCAGGAGTAACATCGCTTGATATGTAAGCACCCAAAACAGTTCCAGGAATGGAAAGCAATCCAAGTTTTATTCCCAATCCGTATTCAATTCGTTTTTGTCTAGAGTATGAAATAGTGGATGCTACTGAATTTGTAAATGCCGCAAAAAGACTGTTACTAGCTGCCAGGGTTGGAGAAAATCCAAAAAATGTCAAGATTGGAACTACAATTATTCCCCCACCCAACCCTATCATAGAACCCAATACTCCTGCTGTAAATCCTAAAGGAACAAGCCATAGTTGATCAATCATTGTAAACGTCAATCAGGGAATCTTATTGTATATTATATCTTGGATTTAGTTTGGAATTATAAATTTCCACAAATAACCTTCTGTATTTGTGGTAATCTCCAATACTAGATCTTTTTGAGCAAGTCCACCTATCACAGATTTACTCGTTATTCGTTTAGCCTCCAAATGATGATCTTTTGCAGCATCAATCCAGTCTGAAATTGAATTAAATTCCCCCGGTTTTTCTGCCTCCCAGCAATGGCATACTAGTAATTCTATCATGGTTTTGTAGATAATTTTGATATCATCTAGCTGAGACATCTGAGGATCTGCTTGGATTATCCCTATCACATATTTTGGAGAATCAGAAACTCCGACCATGTGAATATTTCCCAGATACTTGCCATCAGAATCTAATAGTTCAGTTGAGGTACAGTACTCTATGGCGTTTTGGATAGATTCATCTGAAAAAAAAGTGCAGTATTTTTCTATAGAAAAACCATTTAGCATCAAAGCCGATGACATGGAAATTTCATGCATGGATAATTCAGATTTAAGATCTTTGTTTGTTTGAGTATATGAAACGGATAATGTTTCAGATTCTTTCTCCTCAGCCTTTGGAATCAAAAAAACTCCAACAATTATTGCTATACCAATTAAAGAAATAACAGTAATCAAAATCTTTTTGTTCATTTTTGGCATATACTATCTTATCAAGATAAGGTTTTGCAATTTTAAATTGAAATTATATCAAGTTTTGAATTTTTGGTAATGTTATTCTCTTTGATGAATCCTGAAGTTACCTCTAAAATATACAAAGCATCTCCACTTGGGACAATGCTTTGGCATGCCATAATTTCAGTTGCTGACTTGCACGGTGGAATATCTTGTTCCAGGTGTACTATACTTCCATTTTCATCAAACCATATCATGTCAAGTGGGAACTGCATGTTTAGCATCCACAAAGAGTAAATTCCTGGTTCATTAAACACAAAGATCATACCTTGATCAAAAGGCAATTGTTCTTGAAACATTAAACCTCGAATACGTCTTGGTTCAGTATCAGCTACTTGTACCTCAAGTACGAAATCATCAACCTTGATTGTTCCACGAGGAAACTCTACGGATTCTAATTTACTATCACTCGGAATTGATAACACCCCCACAAGTCCAATAATTATAGCAGCAGCTGTAATTGGAATTAAAACCGCAGCTCTGCTAGTCATAAATTTCCATGTTCTCTAGCTTTTAAAATAGCTTAATGTTAAAATTGAACTTCAAAATAGCATCAAAAGTAATTTTGATAATAATTTGTTCCCAAAGATCTAATTATTTTATTGTCTATTTTTACACCAACAATTGGGACTACATAAAACAGATTCAGAATCGCTGGTTTCAATGTCTTGATTTTTTCTCTCATGCATACAAGAAATTACAAAAGATTGGGATTTATCTTCATATTTGTTTTATTTTGAACAGACAAGTATGTTTAG
Source organism: Nitrosopumilaceae archaeon (assembly GCA_035527875.1). GTDB lineage: Archaea > Thermoproteota > Nitrososphaeria > Nitrososphaerales > Nitrosopumilaceae > Nitrosomaritimum. The sequence goes on from DATKZR010000022.1 coordinate 4,558, forward strand.
TTTGAGTTTATTTGGGGATTTTCTGGCTTAGCTGATTTTGAACTTCATCAACAAGTGAGACCTGCCTAGTTGACTCAAATGATACTGGAATGCTCTGTCCTAATAGTTCAAAATAGGCAGTACCGCTAACACCAATGTCTACTACACCTTCATTGTCAAGTATGGATTCAATGGCGGGACTAAAACTATCTTTTTGAAAATGCTGTAAAACTAAAATCTCTTTTACCTCTCCTGGGTTTATCGTAATGTTTATTTCAGAATATCCTTTCCCAATTGGAATACCGTTTATGGACAGATCATACGACAATTCAGGGATGTAAACGGGTAATAGTCCATCGTTGCTTAATTCAAAAACTAGCCCAAGGTTAATTCCTGCAATCACCTCTAATGCAGCTGACATCCAATTTCCAGATAAAAGATCAAGCCCCAACGATATCAAAGTTGGAAAAGACAAAGTTTCTAGTTCCACATCAACTGAGGAGATATCACTAAACGACACCTGAATCTGATTATACGAATAAGCAATTAAGGCAAAAATAATTCCAACTATTACAATTCCAATCAATGCAGATATAATTATTAATTTTTTCACAATTTTTCTTTGTTCAATGAAAAAATTAAATGTATTGCAGTTAAAGAGAACAGAAATCAAGTCCAATCAAAGGGGCAATAAATTAACACGACCTGATTTCTAATATACATCAAATGATTTTGTATTTATCAAAATCTCCAAATATACACCAAGATCTAGGGAAAGTTTGAAAAAAGTTACCAGTAAAAATAATTTGTTATTCCCTGAATCACCAGCAAAAGTATTCCAAGACCAAGATTTTTTTCTAACAGCTATTCTAGTAAATCATGGAGCTAAAAATTGGCTGTACAGGTTGGAGTTATGATGGTTGGTCAGGCACCTTTTACCCAAAAAAACTTTCAAAAACCAACTGGCTCCAATACTATTCTAAAATTTTTCCAATAACTGAGATAAACTCTACATATTACAGAATCCCTGACCAAAGTATAACAAAAAAATGGAATTTAGATACTCCAGATTCATTTCAGTTCACTGCAAAATTTCCATCAATTATTACACACGAGAATAAATTAAAAAATGTAAAAGAACATGTTTTTAAATTTTTATCGTCTCTTAGCCCAATGTATGAAAAAGTCCTTGCTCTAGTTTTGCAGCTTCCCCCATCATTGTCATTTCATGAAGCCAAACCAAGACTAGAGGAATTATTCTCATATTTACCACAAGATTTCAGATATCCAATTGAAGGAAGACATGAATCTTGGTTTACAGATGAAGCTTTGGATTACCTAACAGAACAAAATCACTGTTTGGTATGGAATGAAATTCAGGGAGTAAACAACCCTGCCAAGATAACATCAGACTATGTATATCTTCGATTAATTGGAGACAGAAGCATTCCAGAATCTGCATTTGGTAAAGTGATCATAGATAGAACCAAACTTGTTGAAAAATGGACAAGTAAAATAAAGGAATTAGAAAAACAAGACATGATGGCAATAATCATGGCAAATAATCATTTTGAAGGGTATGGACCTGCAACTGCAAACACATTGAGGATACAACTAGGATTATCTGAATTGATGTGGGATGAAAAAAGGCAAGCAAAACTAGAATTTTAATTTTCGAATGACTCTAGGATTGATTTGCAACAATCATCAAGTAATTCAGAATATTTTTTTGCATCATACTTGTCAGCAAATTCTATTGGAACAACACGATGGGACATCTTTCTATTATAATCACTAATCACATAACGAATTTTTTGTCCTGGCTCTATGTGTTTACCTTCCCATTTTAGTTGATTTACAGCATCAGCTTGTATGGTGCGACTCTTGTGTTGGCCTGTTCCTCGTGTGACCTTGTTTGTAAATGCTAGGTCTTGTAGGGGTATTTTGTGCCTAAATAGGCTCATTTTATACTGATTTTGAATGGATTTGGCTTCTTGCATGGATTCTTTAATCTCAGAAATATTCTTGCATTTTGCAAACAAATTCAAAATATCTAGCTGACATTGCTTGAAAAATTTTGGGGTATCGCGACGCCTTGTTTCAATGCCACGCAGTTTTAACTCTCCATTTTTGTTTGCACCAAAATATCTGTTTGCAACAGGTAACCCTGAATTATTTTTTGAAGGCAAAAATACAATCCAGTTGTACACATCCAAAGATAAATCAAACCCAGTCTCTTTTGCAATGGTATCACGTAATATTTCATAGTCATGTATGGTAGAATTTTTCTTGTATATCCATAGTGAATCAACTATACCGTGCAATACAATAAATTTGTGTTCTTCAGCAATCTTCATTGCTTGTAGTAATAGTTTTCTTGCAAATGCACATACTGCCATGTGAGCATCAATTCGTCCAAACTTTGCATTATTAAATCCCAAATATCCAAAAGATGTTACCAAAATCCATTTTAGTGCAGCTTTGCGTTGCTCATAAATTTTAGATTGTTCTTTGTTTGGTGTAGTTTCAATAAGTGTCGTGTATTTTTTTCTTTTCTCAAGTAGTATACGCAAAGACTGTGGGACTATACCTTGCCTTTTGCATATATGATATTGAAGATCTGGAACTATACTAGTTGAATCGGGACAGCATTCACAGTTTATAGTTTCAGCTGAGATGTTTTTTTGCAGCATTATATTTCCAAACAGTGATGCAAAATCTACTTCTCCAACATTTTCATGTACACCAATTCGTGGCTCTAGGATTAAACCTCCACGATCACCTATCAACAAATCCATTCTTGTTTTGAAAATCTCTGACACTGTAGGTTTCCAAGGAATCAAGAGATTTCGTTTTGTTGCATTGTAAAATTGGACAGAGCTCATACATTTTCCAATGGACGCTCTTGCGGCAGTCTGAATTGGTAACCTACAAGTTCGTGCAATCTCAAATATTGCCTGTAGTGAGTTTTCTGTCTCCCACAGGAACGCATTTGAGCGATCAATGTGGATTCTACCTTGTAATAGGGCAGAAGTGGGCTTGAAATGAATCTGACCGTATGAATAGTATGACGTCCCATTTCTTTTTGGAATTCTGAGTGGGTGATCTTCTCGGCCTAAAACTAGTTTTTCTGAAATATTGTTTTTAGAAGCCCTATATGCAAGATATGGAAAATCCCAAGTGTCCCCTTTTTGTGTTATGATAAAATCAGGATCAATATCTTTTATCATTGCAACACAGTCAAGTATTATTTGCTCTTCAGAGTCTGACTGTAAAGTAACATTATTGATTTGAATTGATTTTATTGTATCTTCAAACTTTGGAATTTTTTTACTTGTTTTTGCATTGACTTGTAGATTTATTTTTGTAAATATAGGCAAGTCATAATCAGTCTCTGCAATATCTGATTGTGGAATCCAAGTATTGTGTATCTTGTATTTTCCCAATGGAAACAAATTATACTGATACATAAAACTCTGAGCAGGTTGGATATCTACATTGTACAGTCTATACACACCAAACCGGTCAAGATCTTCTATTGTCTTTCCCAATCGTAAAAGATCAGAGGAATTTTTGAGTGTGAATTTTAGGACGGTTGATTCTTTTAGGTCTGATACCTTTTCTGTTTTATTTACCCATTTGTACTCTTTGATTAAAGAAAGCACTTGTTGATTTTTCTGTAATTTATCTAACTTGTATTTAGCATCTGATGTAACATAAAGTGATGGACCCCATTTCACCTCTAGCCTATGTATATTTTTATTTTTTATCCATAGTATTATCTTGTCATCTAGTGGATAGACATCAAATAGCCACCCGCAAATCATTTCTTGTTTAGCAAAAATTGTATCAATTGGTGCTGTATCAAAATAAGAGACATCATTACTGAAGTTGTTGTGTATTGTTCTCCTTTGGAATTTATTGCCTTAATGTAGCGATAACACTGCCGAATCATTTTATCAAATAGTTTTTGGTCTTCTACACGAAGACTATCACCAAATGTGCGCCATGATTCAATTTCTTTTGCAAGCAAGTCATCGTCTGGAAATAGGCTCAACTTTTCTCACCGAGGCTCAAAATCTGCTTGAAATGATGAAAAATCACTGCCATAAAAATAGACTCTAGTCTCACTGGCCTGCATGCCATCATACATGCTGAAATGTATAGCCTGGCAGTTGCAAACATATCATCAAATGCTTTCTTGTTTTTTTTCTCCAAGGCTGCACGAAATGGTCTCCATTTTTTTTCTTCTTGATGTAACGCAATACGAAATGAAGGAACAGTTCTACCCATGTGATCACCTAGTGTTGAGGTATGGTCTCTAGTGCACTGTTATCAAGCAATATTGATTGAGTTTTTCCCAAATCCTCAATGTGGATTGATAACGCATCATAGTTTTGTTTTATTTTTATAGTCTTTGAGAATAGTTGTAGTAACATTCCATCTAGTGCAGTGGGCATGCCAAGTGAAACTATTACTAGGCAGTTTTGTATTTTTTTTAGAGACTGGACTACTGTTTGCAGTATTTGCTGCATTTCATGCTGGTTCAAGTAAGGGTTATTTGTAAAAAAATGAAGTAAATGTGTAATTATTACAATTTTAGTATTGTATTGTTTTATTGCATCATGTAGTTGATTTACAATCAAGTTTGCAAGTTGATACACTGTAAATGTTCTGCATGAAATAATTCCAGATAGTATTTTTTTTGCATCCAATCCATATTGTTGTGCAAAATCAACACACAGATACAAGTCTGAGCTGTTTGCCCCATCAATTAACAATACTTGTGAATCAAGACCACCATATCTGAGGGGAAGTTGTGCTCTGACACACAATCGCTCAACTAGCTTTTGAGTATGAATTCCTGCAAGACAGATTTTTTGATCCGGTGTAAGAAAATTCAAAATAGAGTCAATCTTCTCAATATCAAAGGTAATCTTTGGTAACTGTGACGCCTTTTGAAATATAATTGTCGGAGAATGAATTTTGTGAACTTTCCGCTGTTGTAGTGAATCACTCAAAAGTGTGCCACAAAACGGACATGGTTCTATACTGTGAATTAGAGTAATCTCTGAATCTAGTTCCTTGAGTGAGTTGTTACAATGCCCGCAATAATACTGGAGTATTGACTTATTCACCTTGTTTTATGCGTAAATTGGGCTTAATAGGGCAGGTAATATCAGAATACCCCGATCAAAATTAATCTAATTTAAGGAATTTTTGTTCATTTGAACAACCTCTATTTCAAATTGATAAAGACGAGTTCTAGTTATGGCAATAACTGTACACATGGTTAATAGAATCAGAGAAGGAACACCACAAAAAAGAGAATTCTTAGATATTAAAGAAAAATAAATCATAGTACATCAATGTATGACAAGTAAATCATCCATTGTAAAAATTCCTAGAATTTAATCAAATTGTAAAGTACAAAATTTAATTGGTCATTTGGTTTTAACAAATTCTTTTATTTTTCTAAGATTGGCAACATTTGATTCCTGAAACATTACTAGAGTGGCTGTTACTGAATTAGGCAAGATCTCTTTGAGATGGTCTACCAAAGCATCACCGCCTGATATCATATTGTCAATTAATTCTTCAATCTCATTTTGTTTTTCAGGCATGATTTTCAATATACTAACTAGTATTCAATTGATCCTATTACAAACCAAATGATAAGAGTATTATCAAAAGGAGTTCACGCAAGGCTTAGAGGGGGCAATAAATAAAGCTCTTGACGTGAACCACCTAATTCGATATGGTTTTAGAAATTACTTAAAAAAATGTATGTTCAAAATTAACAACAATTATTCAAATAACTTTAATTTCACTATAATATTGATTTTTTAAAATCACTCAATGAAGATAAGGTGTTTTTTGTCTCATGACCGATATCATGAAGTGTGGTACCATTGTATTTTTTTTCAAGAAACCTTCCTGCAATAATCATCGGACCTCCAATGGCACAAGTTACACCTGTAGGTTCGGGTATCCAAAGCATAAGAAATCCAACTTTTTGGAGTTTTTTTCCAGGTGAAGAGGCCTTTTGTAGAGACCCAAAAGATGAAGAAGCATGATCACCATCAAGTTTTGCAACATCAGAATAAAGGTTGGCTCGTCTATGAGTTGTAGCATGAATTTTACGTAATTTTTCTAGTCGTGCCTTTAATGGGTCTACCATACAATAATGACATTTAGAAAAAATTAGTTAAGACTCGAGGATCAAAACCAGACACTCCCAAGTCAATTTCAAGCAACCTAATTTTATGATAAAAGACATTCAATTATACTAGATTGGCAGAAAAAAATTGATATTGAAAAAAGATGTGAAGAGATTAGAGTCAATTAAGGCTGCTCATCAATCAGAGAGAGCTAATTTCAGTACTCGAATGGAGGATTATTTAGAAATTATTTCAGAACTGGTAGAACTCAAAGGATATGCTACAACTTTGGATATTTCTCGTTACATGCATGTGAGTGCCCCAAGTGTAACCAAAATGCTTCAACGGTTAGATGAGAGTGGATTTTTAGAATATGAAAAATATCATGGAATTAATCTAACTCAAAAGGGGAATCAAGTAGCTGATACCATTCGTCAAAAGCATGGAATTTTGCTGGAATTTTTTGAAATTCTTGGTGTAGGATTTGAAATAGCAAACCGAGATGCAGAGGGAATAGAGCACCATCTAAATCCAAAAACCATTAAACAAATGCGGAAATTCATTACCTTTCTAAAATCAAATCCAAAAATTTTAGATAATTTTAAAAATCTTTAAGATAAATATGAATTTCATTTTGTGAAGATGCCAGTTGCATCAGATTTTTTGCGACATCAGAACGTCTAGGGATTTTAATTAGTCCTTTTTTACCAATTCTGACAGTTGCAACATACTTGTCATTAACAAAAATATCTGCATGCATCGAAGTATACTCCCTACTTACCACCAAGACAAGGGAGGTCTTGGACTCTGAAAAAGAAAAGGGTAAATCGCCAGAATTAACGGAATTGGATAAATCTCGCTCAACTACATCTATGTGGATGTTTAGAGATTTTTCAATGTCGTTAATGTTTGATCCGCCCCTACCTATAATTGACGAGATTGTCTGTTTATCTACTGATACTCTGACTCTATTGTCAGATAAAATTTCAACCTCTGCTTTTGGATCATATCTTTTGAAGGTGTCACGAATTTTGTCTTCAGCTAGTTTCTCAATCCCAATTTTTTGGGTTTTTTTACCAATAGGAATGATTACATTTTCTTCTCCAAAAGTGTAGATTTCATGCTCAAGTGTGTTGTTTTCAAAATTTCTGACCTCAATTACAGG
>DATKZR010000023.1:0-2252 GCA_035527875.1 Nitrosopumilaceae archaeon
CATGAAGTATAAAAAAGGGAGATGTTATTTCTTGAACAGTCATGTCTGACGAATTCATAAAAGTTGCTACCCAAGAAATTAATGACGAGTTATCTAGTATTGCCACAATTTTAGACACCTGTTCAAATGACGTTGACGTTACCAAAAATTCTGACCAAATTGAACAACAAATGCATAAAATCAAAGGATTGGCTCCGATGATGGGCAAAGAAAACATTGGGAATTTGGCAAAAACTCTTGATTCTATATTAAAAAAAATTATCTCTGGACAAAAAGTGGATGGATTCTATATTCCACTTTCTATCTCAATTAAACAGATGACATTTGCTATGGAGAATCCTCACGATTTGAGTGAAATTCAGAAGCAGGTTTCTGATATTGCTTCAAAAATAGCTGATTGATTATTTTTAATATTGGGATCTTTGAGGTAATTTACATGGCAAATATTATGATTGCAGATGATTCTGATGCAATACGTCTTGTCTTAAATGATATTTTGGCTATAGGAAAACACACTATTGTAGCAGAGGCAAAAAATGGAGATGAGGCTGTTGATTTATTTTTCAAGGTCTCTCCTGAATTACTATTATTGGATTTAGCAATGCCAAAAAAAGATGGCCTCACGGTTTTAAAGGAAATTATAGAAAAAGATCCTCAGGCTAAAATCGTGTTAATAACTGCCAGTGATGATCAAAAAATAATTAATCAATGTTTGCAAATCGGGGCCGCTTCTTACATCTCAAAGCCATTTGACTTCACTAATGTCTTAAAACAAATTAACGACTCTTTGAAGTAGTATTTACAGAATCAAGCAAACTAATTTAGGGCCAATCTTATTCCAATAACTTGAGAAGGTTTTGTCAAAAATTGTTCTTGATACGAGTGTAATTATCAACGGTCTATTTATGACCCAGGTGGAATCTGGGAACATACGTGATTCTGAAATACTAATTCCTCAAGCCGTAATTGATGAATTACAGTCTCAGGCATCTCAGAAAAAAGAACCGGGATTTGCAGGACTAAAACAAATCAAAAGTCTTAAAGATCTATCAAAAAATTTTGGCTTGGAGATTTCAATACAAGGCGATCATCCCTCAATGGAAGATATTCGTATGGCCAGTAAAGGGAAGATTGATTCTATTATCAAAGATATTGCAAAGCAAAATCACGCTACTCTTTACACTTCAGATAATGTTCAACACTTGGTTGCTCAAACCGAAGGAATTGAATCTGTATTTTTACAACTCACACTAAAGGAAGAAGAGCTTGAATTTTTAAAATATTTTGATTCTGAAACCATGAGCGTTCATCTCAAGGAAAATCTTGGGCCATTGGCAAAGAGAGGAAAACCTGGTGCGTTTGTATTGACTAAGATAAGTGATGAATTGTTAACCAGAGATGGCTTGGAATATATGGCAAAACAAATCTTGGACACTGCAAAAAATTCAGAATCTGGCACCATAGAAATTTCCAAAACTGGTGCATCTGTAATTCAGTACAAAGATTATCGAATAGCGATAACAAAACCCCCATTTTCTGAATCCTTTGAAATTACCATTGTTCATCCAATTGTAAAATTAACCTTAGATGATTATTCCGTCTCTGCAGAATTGATGAAACGTTTTGAAGACAGAGCAGAAGGAATTGTTATTTCTGGTCCCCCGGGTTCGGGAAAAAGTACTTTGGCCTCTAGCCTCGCAAATTTTTATTGCAGTCAGGGAAAAATTGTCAAGACCTTTGAATCTCCCCGAGATTTGCAAGTTGATCCTGGAGTTACTCAATATAGCAAACTTGATGGTAGTTTTGATAATACTGCAGATATTTTATTGCTGGTAAGACCTGACTATACGGTTTTTGATGAAGTTAGACGCCGTGAGGATTTTCATACTTTTGCTGATTTGAGACTTACTGGTGTTGGAATGGTTGGGGTGGTTCATGCAAACTCTCCGTTAGATGCAATTCAGAGGTTTATCGGAAAAATTGAGCTTGGAATAATTCCAAACATTCTGGACACAGTAGTTTTTGTTAAAGATGGACAAATTGAGAAAGTATATGACTTGGAGCTCAAAGTCAAAGTACCTACTGGAATGACAGAGTCAGACTTGGCAAGTCCTGTAATTGAGGTCAGAAATTTTGAAAACAACACACTTGAGCATGAAATCTACACTTTTGGAGAAGAAAATGTAATCATTCCTATTGGTAAAAAAACCCAAAAAATTGGGATTGAGAAACTAGCTGAAGACAAAATTCGT
>DATKZR010000024.1:0-20572 GCA_035527875.1 Nitrosopumilaceae archaeon
ACACATCAGCATACAATGTAGTAATAACTGGAGACCCAGAATGTCCAGTTAGTTTGGGTGGCGATATAACTGCAGATGAGGGTGAAGCACTTACTTGTAACATTACACTTACTGCTCAGCAAGCATCAGTTACACTAAACCTTACTGTATCTGGCGGTAATGAAGACGTGAATGACTTTACGCTAAGACTTGGTGGAAATGAAGTAACTGATGAGGTTGCAGAACTAGTAGCTCCTAATATTGCTTATACTGTAGATATAGATCAGACCATCGTTGGATACGTGGTATCATTAGGCGGAAATGAAAAATGCCCAGATAGTTTAGGTGGAACTGTAACTCCAGACGAGGGTGAGACACTCACTTGTACGATAAATCTAATTGCAAGCCCAGCACAAATAACTCTTGAAATTGAATTGACCACAGATGACGGTGGTAGCGAAACAGTAGATGACTTTACATTATTACTTGATGGAGGATCTGTAACTCCTGGGGACCAAAACAGTGTACCTCCAAATAAAATTGATATTCCAATAGATTGGTCAGGACCTGAAGGATACACTGCAACAATATCAGGTGATGATGAATGTCCTGATGTTTTGGGAGGAAATACAGCTCCGTTAGATGAAGGAGATGCAATTATCTGTATCATCAATATTAATGACATTACACCAACTCTCAGACTAGTCAAGGAACTTACTCAAGATAACGGTGGTGAAGAAAAACCAGGAAATTGGGATCTTTCTGCAATAGCTACAAATAACAATACAAGAAACTTTATCGATGCTGGAGATTCTGATGCATTCCACCAGGTCTTTGCAAACGACCCATACTATCTAAGTGAATTAGGTCCATCAAATTATATTCCAAATGCCTGGACGTGTTTGAATGCATTCCAAGAACAAGTATCTGTAGTTAATGATAATGTAACACTACAAGTTGGTGATGAAGTAACTTGCACAATTAACAATGATGACATTCCACCTGGACTAACCCTTAAAATGACTCTAGTAAACGGTATTGACGGTCAAGCCACAGGGTCCCAATTTGTGTTATCGGCTGATGGAGAAACAGGATTCTTCGGAAATGGCCCTGAAACAACAAGTGGACCTAATATTATTGCCGGAGATTATGACCTTGGCGCAACTGGTCCAGCCTCGTACAGTTATGGTAATTGGGTTTGCAGTGAAAGTATGGTGGACTTTGATACTATTTCTATGAATGTAGGCGATGCTGTTTTGTGTTCAATAGTAATTGAATTTGTTGATAACTGCCCAGAGGTAATTAATCCAGACCAAACTGACAGCGATGGTGATGGAGAAGGCGATGCTTGTGAACCAAAAGGTGGATCTAACGAATGGGATACAAGACCATCCTTTGGTATGAGTCATGAAACTCGTGAAACCATGGTTGTAGATTCAGGATTTACCTTTAACGGAAATTCATTTTCAATCACAGATAACCACCATACACCATTTGATGAGCAATTCATACAACTCGGTGCAGTCAATACATTCGAAGCAACAGTCTGGGCTGACAAGGATCTCAAAGTTCAGGAATTCCTCTTTGGTGTACCAGAAATTGGAATGGGCCATTTGGCCGAAATGAGAGTTGAAGTTTGGTTTGATCACACTGGAGAAATTGAAGATATCAGAATTCTTCAAGAAACCGATGTAATAGATAGAACCAGTCTAAGTATCACACACCAAAAAGTAAAATGTCAACAAAAAGACACTGAAGAAAATTGTGACAATACATCAATGTCTGCAGTATTCTTAGAACCACTTGCAGACAATGTAATGGCAATAAAGGCTATGGACTTTAAACTACGAGACCAAACCACTTACCTTAATGAAGGATTTGATATATCGGGAGATTCACTTAATCCAATGCTCACAAAGATGATTCCATCCCCAACTAAAGGAGAGGGATTGATCAAAGTTGCACAAAATGAAAAGTACAGTGATTATTGGACAACTGAAGATGGTAGAATATTTGAGATGAACAGTTTTGGTTCATTCCAACACATAAACTATTCATTTGAGCGATTCCAGGACACCGGAAACGCATTTACCCGACAACATTCAGGATTTGGTGGAATTGTAAACTATGAGAAAGAAAGAGCAGCAAATGTATTTGATGCAACTGCTCTGATATCTGATTTACCTGATAGTTTCTCAATTGACATGTCAATTGGTGATAGAATCACTGAAGAAATGATACAGGAAATGATAATCCAAGAACATATTGCACAAAAGAAATTGGATATAATTATGAGTCAACAAACTAGATGGAATTAAACATCCACTTTTTATTTTAAAATTATTTTTTTAATAGAATAAATTAATTTGTAACAAAAATTTTGTTACAATAATGCTAATTACATTCTCAGGCTCGATATTTGCGATCAAGTTTAAGTAATATTCTAAATGTTACAATATTGGGTGGTAGAGTGTCAGAATTAGTAAATGCTAATGGTTATGGAATTTTTTTAGATGAAATCCTTGGTCTTGACCAAAAAATAAGATATGCGGCTATTTTTGATGGAAAGTATCACGCAAAGTTCAAAAATGAAATTAAGGGGTTTTTTAAGGAAGCAGAAATTAAATCATCCTTCTATGAAGCTAAAAACAAATGGATTTCTCTTACACAAATAGGTTTTAAAATTGGTGAACCTAGATTCACAATGTCTCAATATGGTAAAATAAATCGAATATCTTTTCCTGTTGGTAAGGACGGAATTATTGTAGTTACCACTGACCTTTACATAGATGTTAATAAATTGGTGGATAATATTATGGAAATCCACAAAACTCTTGAATATAATTTACCTGGTTTTTTTTATAGATAAGCTACATTAACCCGATTTTTTACCCAAAAGTATTGGTAAAATCAATCAATTTTGTGATCTTGGGAAAACAAGACATTGCATCAGAATTTGGGAAAAAAGGAACTGTAACTGATATTTCCCTTTATGACAGAAAAGAAGCAGACATCATTAAAACTTGGGTAACTCCAAACGGATTTCCAGAGAAAATACAACCATTGCTTCAGGCTATTAATTTGGCAGAGTATGTGATTTTTTTTGTTGATAAACTCGACAAATTCACCGGTGAGCAAATTATTGCACTAGATTCTTTGAAAAAAGATAAAGGAATTTTATCCCATTCTTTTGAAGTTGACGAGTCAAAGCTGGACTCGATGATAAAAGGCACAGTAATTGAAAACTATGTAAAAGTTGAACAAGATAAAATAAAAGAAGAGATTGACAAAATCAAACCAATTTTAAATGAAGGACTATCTGAAATGGTAGTTGATCACTGTTTTGATGTCAAAGGGGTGGGAACGGTGATTTTGGGAAAGGTAACTGCAGGCAAAATAAGACAATATGATAATCTCAAATTATATCCATTAGGTTCTGAGGTTTTGATAAAATCAATACAAATGCATGATGATCCAGTTACAGAAGCTATCTTTCCTGCCAGAGTGGGACTAGCCGTAAAGGGTGTAAAGCCTGACGAGGTTGGTCGCGGTGATATAATCTCAGAAGAAAATGCCGTACTTGTAACTACTGAAATCGAACTTGAATTTACAAAAAGTCCCTTTTACAAAAATGAGATATCAGAGGGGCAAATGTGTTTGGTGAGTATAGGCTTACAAATCAAAGCAGCGAAATTTTCATCAATAAATCCTCTAAAACTCACCTTTGAAAAACAAATTGCATATCATACAGGTGATATTGCAGTACTTTTAAAACCTGAATCAACAACAATACGAATTCTTGGCAGCGGACCAATAAAATAGACTAATTTAATAAAATCAAAAACACCCTTTAGTCATGCGTGGTTTGATGATGGGACGATTTCAGCCTTTTCACTTAGGTCACTTAGATTTAGTAAGACAAATTCTAAAAGAATGCGATGAAGTTGTTATTGCAGTTACTAGTTCACAATTTAACTATTTAGAAAAAGATCCATTTACTGCCGGTGAAAGAATTGAAATGATTCACAATTCTCTTAAAGAATCTGATATGGATTTAACTCGTTGCATAATTCTTTCTTTAGAGAACCAATTCAACATCTCCACTTGGTCCTCATATCTTAAATCAATGCTTCCACATTTCGATAAGGTCTATAGCGGAAACGATTATGTAAAAATGCTTTTAGCTGATTCAAATATTGAAGTAGTACGACCGACATTCCTAGACCGTGAACAATTCAATGCAACAAAAATTCGCTCAATGATTATCTCTGATGAAGAGTGGGAAAAAATTGTACCAACTGCAGTATCAGAATACATCAAAAAAATTAATGGAAAAAACCGACTAAAAATAATAAACAAATCTGATACAAAACCAACTGAACACTAATGAAACCTCTTCGAGCATGTCCTATTTGTCCCAAATGTCACTCAAAGAAATTCACTAGAGTGTCTGATGAATCAAAGTTAAAATGTCGAGAATGTGGCAATGTAATTTCAATATGATTTGCGCGAAAATTTAAAAAACTGAGTTTAAATTGTTAATTTCTTAGAGTTTAATTTAAAAATTCATCTGATCTCTTACCAGTATTTTTTGTCAATTCTAAAATTTTTAAAAATTCCCCCTTATCACACTCCTGTTCTTTAGTTTTGATAAAATATTTGGCGTCATAATGTCTTTTTTTGGAAGCAATTTCGTGTCCCACTCTAATATCTGCTCTATGATCTACCCTTAAAGTTGAAAGAAACTCATATACGTTTTTTGAAATTTATATTTTTCTTTTTTGGTAATATTTTTAATCCACATTAACTCTTTCTGGTGTTGGTTAATATTTGCAATAATTTGAGCTAATTTATGGCAAAAACATGGAAAGATGATCAAATTAGTTTGGATCCAATTAAAAATGAAACCATTGCAGTAATTGGCTATGGAATTCAAGGTGACGCACAAGCAAACAACATGAAAGACTCTGGTCTCAAAGTTATTGTTGGCCTTAAGGAAGGCGGTAATAGCTGGAAAAAGGCAACTAGTGATGGACACAAAGTATTTTCAGTAGCTGAGGCATGCAAACAAGCCGATATTATTCATGTATTGATACCTGATATGATACAATCTCAAGTTTACAAAGATGAAATTGAACCAAATCTTTCGGAAGGAAAAGCTTTGTCCTTTTCTCATGCTGCCGCTATTCATTGGAACTGGATTAATGCTCCAGACAATGTAGATATAATTATGGTGGCTCCAAAAGGCCCTGGCTCAAAGGTTAGAGAAACATATCTTGAAAACTTTGGGACTCCCTCAATTGTTGCAGTACACAAAGACTTTACTGGAAAGGCGTGGGATAGGACACTTGGAATTGGAAAAGCCATTGGCAGTGCAAAAGCAGGATTAATTCAGACCACCTTCAAAGAAGAAGTTGAAACTGATTGGTTTGGTGAGCAAGCAGACTTGTGTGGCGGTTCTGCATCCATGGTAAAAGCTGCATTTGAAACTCTAGTGGAGGCAGGTTATCAACCAGAAATTGCATACTTTGAGGTACTTCACGAACTCAAATTGATAGTAGACTTGATTCAAAGATATGGAATTAATGGAATGTGGAGACGTGTAAGTGAAACTGCAAGATATGGTGGATTAACCCGTGGACCAATGGTGATGACAAGTGAGACCAAAGAGAACATGAAAAAAGTTCTGACCATGATTCAAGATGGAACTTTTAACAACGAATGGGTAAGTGAATATCAGAAAAGCGGACAAGAGTCATTTGCTAAATACATGAAAGAAACTGATGAACACCAAATAGAAAAGGTAGGTAAAGAAATGCGAAAAATGATGTGGCCAGATTCCACCGAATAATTTACTTAGATTTTTCTTAGTTTAGACACGCCCAGTGTAATATGGTCAATTATTGTTGGTAACGGTGTACCGGGGCCATAGACATGATCAATTCCTGCTTTGACTAATTCCTTATGATCAACGTCTGGAATTACACCTCCTCCAACTACAAGAACATCCTTGATTCCCTTCTTTTTGAGCGCCTTGACTACTCGTGGGAACAAAGTTCCATGTGCTCCATTAAGAAGACTCATTGCTATTGCATCAACATCTTCATCTTCTGCAATCTGTGCAATTCTTTCAGGAGTTGCAAACAAGCCCGAGTATATTACCTCCATTCCAGCATCTCTAAATGCTCTACAGAGAACTAGGGCTCCTCTATCATGTCCATCAAGACCTAGTTTTGCTACTAGTATCTTGATATTTCTAGAGGATACTTTTTGTTTCATAGTTACTACCACTATTTAGTATGCATTAATGGGTTTATTTGATTTTCGACATCCGCAAAAAATTCAGATTTATGCCAATTTATGTAAAAAACTCAACGATTTATTGAAATGTGGCGTTCTTGGAATGTTCAATTATTTATTACCTTCATTTTAATATTTTTTTAATAATATGTCCAGTAAAATTCTTGAAGACACTAGTATGATATTTCTAACATTTACAAAAACCTCTATATTTTTAAAAAATCTTGTAATATAAAATAAAAAACCCGTGAATAATCTGTAAATGATGAAAAATCGGATAAACAATTTAACACCCAATTATGCGATTTTTCTGACTTCGACATTAAACTGGATTTTATGAAATTATACGCTAATTGAGCTCCGAAATATACGAAATAACTACACCAGATGCGATTTTACGCATAAAGAAATTGATATCACAAAACCAAGGTGATAAGGGAAGATTACAATACATTATGGAAACTCTTCAAAAAGGAAAAAAATTATTTCATTCTGATCAAATTTATCTTGACAAGAATATTTCAGCAATAGTAATTCCCACTCAACCCTCAGAACCATCCGCAACTGAGGAGAAATTAAAAAATGTAAAAAAACTAATTTCCTTGAACTTTGGTGACCTGGAAAGATTACGGTATATGTTTCAAAGATTACAAAAAAATAAGGACCTTTATAATTCAGATGAAAAATATCTTGAATCAAAAACTGAACAAATAACTTCCCTTCGCCAAAGGAAAAAATTCAACCATCTAATGGGTTCAGCTATTACATCAAGTCCAAATCCAAAAATAAACGATGAAATATTTTCTAATTTAGGTTCAGAGAAATTTGAAAAAGAGCAACTAGGGGGATTTCTTTCTAAAGATATGTCCATATTGCCAACAAGGGACACAATACATGAATCCTCAACACTCTCGAGAGATAAATCAAAAATTGTTTATCGAGATGATGAATATATACATTATAATTTAGAAATTGAAAATGAACGCCAAAATATTAGTAAGTTAAAACTTGAAGATGATCAAATAAAGATTCAACGCGATGAATTATCTCAATTGATTGCTTATCGTCAAGAGTATGAAATAAAGATAAATCGTGAGAGTGAAATTTTAGAAAAAGAAACTGAATTTGCTCAAGAAGAAATTAAAAACAAAGATATTCTTGTTGAAGCGCTAATCACAAACCAATCAAAAACAATTCAAATAAAGACAGAAAGAGAAGTACTGGTAGAACAATTTAAAATCTACAAAGCAACCGGACAAGAAGAACTCGAGAAAAAACAAAAGGAACTTGAGGAACTTAAAATTGTATTCGTACAAGATATATCTAACCAAGAATATGCGACAATGCAATCTGATGCGCCAATTTTGGATGGAGATTCCCACCCAATAAAAAAAATCTATTTAAAAAAGACAATAAGAAGAAGATTGGGGATATCAATAGTAGCATTAGGATTGATCCTAGGCGTTTCGGCAATCATCATTAATCCTGCAGAGTTCTGGATATGTAACCTTCTTGAAATATTAAATATATCTCTACTTTCATTTTGTTAAAATTTTCTTCGAATAGTAACAATAAAAAAAGACAAATTAAATACAAAGATATACTTAATTTTGATTGTAAGATTTATTGAAATTAAATTTAAAGGAAGATTATCATATTCATTCAAATTTTAATGACCATTCTCCAGATAATTTAACAATTTCAAATATTGTAAACCAAGCAGAAAAAATGGGTCTTCAAAAATTTGCAATAACAGAACATGTTAGAATAACATCTGATTGGATTCCAAAATATTTGGATGAAATTAAATCCCTTAAGCGAAAGAACGTTATCATTGGCTTTGAGGCAAAAATTTTACCAGATGGTTCTATAAATTGTCCTCAAGAGTATATGAAAAATTATTTCATTATTGCTAGTTTTCATAATTTGTTTAAAGATAAACAACAGTGGTTAAAAGCTCTAGAAAGAGCAATTCAAAATCCAGACGTGAATGTTATTGGTCATCTGGGTCCGGAACCCACTTTTGATCTTACAGAAGATGAATTGAAATATCTATCTAAATTGATTGTATCAAATGACAAGATCGTTGAAATTAATACAAAGTACCATTTACCATTGCCAAGCTGGTTAGAGATCTTCAAAAAAAATGGTGTAAAGTTTCATTTAGCAAGTGATGCTCACAGTTTACCGGAAATAGGAAATTTTGAAAAAATTAGGGATCTAATAGAGACTGTTAAAAGCGAATGAAATTATTATTTTATAATAATAATTTTCATGAAATAAAAAATCAAACTTGAGGTAAAACTGCCATTTTTCACTTTTAAACAACAAGGTTGAACTGCGATAATAACACTTGTTGGGGCTATCATGGCAGGTAAATGGAATTGGAATTTATGATCGTACTAATAGAAAATCTACATAAAGCCTAACAAAATTACTTGAATGATGGACGTCAATCCTATAAATTATGAACTTGTTTTCAAGCCAGATCTAAAACAATTCAAATTTGATGGAACTGAAACAATAACAGTTAATTGTAAAAAAGCTACAAAATTAATCTCTCTTAATTGTGCTGAAATCAAAATTATCACCTGTCATGTAAAAAATAAAGGGAGATCTATTGATTCGACCACAAAAACAAATGAAAAAAAGGAAGAACTACAAATCATTCTTAAAGAAAGAATCAAGGGACCTGCATCAATTACAATTGAATTTCAAGGAATTCTAAATGACAGATTGTTAGGATTTTACCGTAGCCAATACCAGCAGGGAGGGAAAATAAAATTTCTTGCAACTACTCAATTTGAGGCAGCAGATGCTCGAAGAGCATTCCCTTGTTGGGATGAGCCTCATGCAAAGGCAACCTTTGATATTTCCATAATGGCGGAGAATAGATTTACTGCAATCTCAAACATGCCAGTAAAATCAAAAATTAAACATGGAAACAAGACAATTTACAAGTTTGGCAAAACACCCCTCATGTCTACTTATCTGATTTATCTTGGAGTTGGAGAGTTTGAATATCTTACAGGCAAAGTGGGCAAAACCCAGATCCGTGTGGTAACCACCAAAGGAAACAAATCAAAAGGAAAGTTTTCTTTAGAATTAGGCAAAAAACTTCTTGTCTCATACGAAAAATATTTTGGGATAAAATATCCTTTACCTAAACTTGATTTAATTGCGGTTCCAGATTTTGCAGCAGGTGCAATGGAGAACTGGGGAGCAATCACCTTTAGAGAAACAATCTTACTTTATGATTCAAAAACTTCATCTACAAAAACAAAACAATTCATCGCCGAAGTAATTTCCCACGAAATAGCTCACCAATGGTTTGGCAATCTTGTTACTATGGAGTGGTGGAATGATCTTTGGCTCAATGAGAGCTTTGCAACATTCATGGCTACAAAATTTGTAGATAAGTTCTATCCTGAATGGGATTTGTGGAATCAATTTGTTGAGGATGCAATGAATACGGCGATGGGGCTTGATTCTTTGAAAACAACCCATCCTATTGACGTAAAGGTAAATTCTCCTTCTGAGATAAGAGAAATTTTTGATGCCATATCATATGACAAAGGTGGATGTATCTTGAGAATGCTTGAACACTATGTAGGTGAACCCAATTTCCGGAAAGGTCTAAAGGAGTATCTTAATACCTTCAAATACAAAAATGCAAAAGGTCAGGACTTGTGGGATGCAATTGGCAAGGCATCCAAAATGCCAGTCAGTTCCATGGTTAATAGTTGGCTCAAACAACCTGGATTTCCTCTTGTAGAAATTCAACAAGATGGCAATAAACTACTAATCAAACAAAACCGTTACTTACTTGAGCAAGATAAAAAACCTAGTAAAGGTCTATGGAAAATTCCGCTTACGATTGGAATATCTGATAAAACAGTTACCAAATTATTTTCAAAAAAATCAATGTCCATTAAAATTCCAAAATCAATTGGATTTGTTGCAAATTATGGACGGAAAGGATTCTTCCGGGTAAAGTATGATGAAGGAATTTTACTTGATCTAAAAATGCTAGTTGATCAAAAACAAATCCCTCCAATTGATCGGTGGGCGGTCCAAAACGATTTGTATTCATTATGTGTCTCAGGAGATGAGCAAGTTAGAAATTATCTTGATTTTTCAGACGCATATTATGGAGAAGATAGTTATCTTTCATCCATTAATGTCGCACATAATTTAGCGGGACTTTATTTCCGTTCGTTTGATGAAAAATTTTCTGGAGAAATTCGAGATTATGCTGTTAATTACTTTAGAAAAATTCTTTTTGATTTAGGATGGGAGCCAAAAAAATCTGATAAACATACTGATGCCTTACTTCGCTCCTTTACAATCTCTACTTTAGGAAAAATGGATGATGATGAAGTTGCACAAGAAGTCAAAATGCGATATGATAAATTTCTAAAATCCCCCAAATCTCTATCTCCTGATTTGATAGAACCAATTTGTTCTATTGCTGCGTGGAATGGTAATTCAAAAACTCATACTGAACTTGTAAAATTATACAAAAATGCTAAAACTATGGAAGAAAAACTTCGTTTTCTGGGGGCAATGTGTGGATTCAAAGACCAAAAATTACTTGAAAAATCTCTTGATTTTTCCCAAACATCTGAGGTTCGCTCCCAAAATATGCCTCTACCTATTATGAAGGTGGCAGCAAATCCATACGGAAA
Organism: Nitrosopumilaceae archaeon; assembly: GCA_035527875.1. GTDB lineage: Archaea > Thermoproteota > Nitrososphaeria > Nitrososphaerales > Nitrosopumilaceae > Nitrosomaritimum. Next base: position 10,968 of record DATKZR010000024.1, read on the forward strand.
AAAGATTTTGTGGCCATGGCTGAAGAAAAATTGGAAAAAATTAAACCAAAAAGTTGGACATGGCAATCCCTTGTTCAATCGGATTGTGGCAAGTATTTCTTCAATATCTGATGATTCTATGGAGGGTGAGATTAAACAATTTTTCAAGAAAAATCCTACACCTGGAACGGAAAGAACTCAAGCTCAGACTCTAGAAAGAATAAGGATCAATTCAAGATTCCTAAAAAACATGAAAAAAGAATTTAAACATGGCTAGAAAATTAGGTGCTCCCATTGCGCTTGGATTAGTTACGATATTGGCGATTTTACTGCTAACTGGGACCAGCAACAACGACAAAGAAATTTTGAAATCTACGTTTTCGATTCAAGCAGTATATTTTGATGAAAATAACAGTGAACATTTTGAGAGTAATGATGCATATATTCAAATTATTTTCAAGGACAAATCTGAAAAATCAAAGGCGGTAGTTTTGGAAGTTTTGGGAATGGATGAGTCTTTTCAGAAAACCTTTGTAGATTCATCAAATTTTACTGAAATTATTTTATTTCCAACTCCTCCAAAATACGGGTGGGAAATTCATCCAATAACTTTACTAATTGATCATGAAGAACTTGGAAAAGTTTCATTAAAGACGGAAATTCGTCCATATGGAGAGGCTCCTGCACCTATAATTTACGGGAATCCCTAGATCACACACAAGATTTTATTGTAGCGTTAAAAATTAATTTTAATGGATTTGCTCTCAGATTTAAAAAAAGGAAAACGAGGGGCAATTGCAAAGGCAATCACAATTATTGAAAATGATCCATTGCAGGCAAAAAAAATACTAAAAAAAATTTTTAAAGAAACTGGGAAATCAATGGTAATTGGAATTACGGGACCTGCAGGTGCTGGAAAAAGTTCATTGATTAACAAAACTGTGATAGCAATGAAAAATTTACATACCAAACCTGCAGTTTTGGCTATTGATCCTACTAGTCATGTTACAGGGGGAGCAATTTTAGGAGATAGAGTTAGAATGAGTGAATCTACTGACTCTGGAACATATATTCGGAGTATCGCCTCGCGAGGTGCAACTGGTGCAATTTCAAGATCCCTTAGAAACAGTGTTCGAATTTTGGAATATGCTGGATTCAATCCCATAATAATTGAAAGTGTAGGTGCAGGACAAACCGAAGTTGAAATATCTAATATTGCCGATATTACTGTGGTTGTTTTTAATCCTAATACTGGGGACAGTATTCAAACTATCAAAGCAGGGTTGACTGAGATTGGTGATATTTACCTCATAAACAAGAGTGATTTAGATGGAGCAAATCAGTTGTTTGATGCTGTTAGAGACTTTATTGGAGGATCTGAGGGAAATCCAATTATCTTAAAAACATCAGTCAAGAGAAATTCTGGAATTACTCAGTTTGCAAAAATCCTTAAAGAAATGATGGCATCAAAAAAGAAATACAAAAAAGAAAAGGATAATGAAAGACTCGAAACTGAACTTAAAGATATTGTTTTAAATAACATAAAAGAAAAAATGAATGAAATGCTTAATTCAGATAAAACATTTTCGAAATATCTAAAAAAGCTACAGGTAAAAGATATTGATCCCTTTGAAGCAGCTGACAAGATTACACAATCTCTGGTAAAGTGAAAAAATGGCAAAAAAAATATCAACCAAATCAAAAAAAATAGAAAAGAAAATTGTCACTGATTCCAATTTTATCGTAAAACGAATTTACCAAAAATCTCCCAAGAAAAGACCTGCAGAAGATTCCGGAAAATATCCATTCACCAGAGGAATTCATCCTGAAATGTTCCGCGAAAGATTTTGGACTATGCGTCAATATTCCGGATTTGGTGATGCTAAACTTACAAATGAGCGATTCAAATTCATGCTTGAAAAAGGTCAAACCGGCCTTAGCATGGCTTTTGATCTTCCAACCCAGATAGGGTATGATCCTGATTCTCCACAAGCAGAGGGTGAAGTGGGAAAAGTCGGAGTATCAATTGCATCAATAAAGGATATGATGATTGCCTTTGATGGTATTCCTTTAGGTAAAGTTAGTTCTTCAATGACGATAAATTCAACTGCCTCAACCTTACTTGCATATTATATTGCAGTAGGCGAAGCTCAAGGATTTAAAAGCGAAACGCTTAGAGGCACTACTCAAAATGACATTCTTAAAGAATACATTGCAAGAAACACCTACATCTATCCTCCACAGCCTTCAATGAGATTAATTGGAGATATGATTGGTTATTGTGCAGATAAAGTTCCTCAATGGTATCCTGTTTCAATATCTGGTTATCATATGAGAGAAGCCGGATGCACGGCAACCCAAGAAGTTGCCTTTACCCTTGCAAATGCAATTGCATATATTCAAACATGTATAGACCGTGGTCTCAAAATAGATGACTTTGCTCCTCGACTATCTTTCTTTTTTTGTTGCACCATTGAATTCTTTGAAGAAGTTGCAAAGTTTAGGGTTGCAAGAAAAGTATATGCAAAAATCCTAAAAGATATGTTTCATGCAAAAAATCCTCGTTCGCTACAATTAAAATTCCATACTCAAACAAGCGGTGAATCCCTAACTGCCCAACAGCCTAATAATAACATCGTCCGTGTTGCGATTCAAACAATGGCAGCAGTAATGGGCGGAACCCAATCACTTCACACCAATTCCAGAGATGAGGCACTGGCTCTTCCTACGCAAGAATCGGCAAAAATTGCTCTTAGAACTCAACAAATAGTTGCCCATGAAAGCGGTGTTACCAAAACAGCAGATCCTATGGCTGGCTCTTACTATCTCGAAGAATTATGCGATCAAATCGAAGATGGAGTTTGGAAATATCTTAAACAAATTCAAAAAATGGGAGGATCCGTCAAAGGAATTGAGAAAGGATTCTTCCAATCCGAAATAAGACAAAATGCCTACCGTCTTAAAAAAGAAGCTGATGACGGTGAAAGAATTTTAGTTGGGGTAAACAAATATTCTGAAAAAGAAAAACAACCTGATCTTTTACGAATTGGCGATAGTGTTGAAATACAACAAAAGAAAGCGCTAAAAAAATTAAGAGAATCCAGAGATAGCAAGAAACTTGAAAAGGCCTTGTCGGCTATGAAAAGTGCGGCAGACACTGATGAGAATCTCATGCCTTACATTATTACTTCTGCTAAAGCATATGCTACGACTGGAGAAATTAGTAATACATTCAGAGAAGTGTTTGGTGAATATAGGCCAAAAGAAGTATTTTAAAATTTTAATTTAAATTATTTTTTATGGCATCCATATTGGAGATGGAGAATTGTTTTGTTTAAAATCTTCAACTTTGATTTGTTCAGAACATTTTTTCATATTATTTTGAGACAAGCACTCACTTAGTGAGTCAGTGTATAATTTTTCTTGCTCTATCTTAAAGGCTGATTCTTTTTCTAACTCTCTATTTGGGTTTGAGCCCATCAAATAGTATTTGTACTCTGTGGTTTCAAAATCTAATAATACATTAGAAAACAATGCTTTCTTAACTGAAAGTACATCGTTCAAAAACCACTGCTTCTCAAAACCTCCAACATTATGTGTAATTACAATAATATCTGCATTTTCAAATTCTTTTGTTACTTTAAACTGAATTGATAATACTTTTGAGGAAGAACCCCAATGTGTCATAATGGAATGAAGATCCTCAAAATACCCGCCATTATTCACCAGTTGTTTCTGACCTACTATTCGGATAATCTTAATTGGGGCATTCTCTGTTTTTTGTAAAGACGTACCTTCGGGGAATACATACACCTCAATTCCTGAAGGTGGTAACTCTCCCTCTTTATTTGGAAGCTCTATGGTTAAATTAACTACTTCTCCAAGGGTTAGGATTTTTTTGTTATTGATTCCGCCAAGTTTAATTGAGTTAGATTCTGAAACTTTTGAAAAACCATTTGGATAAGCCTTTACAATATTGATTACCTCATCATCATCTATCTGATTGTATGCCATATCATATCCCATTATTCCTGGGGTTTCCTGTAAATTTCCATTATTTGTATTTGGATGATTCAGACTCAAAGAATGCCCAATCTCGTGTAGGGTGATTCTTTTGATCATTTCATTGTCAAATTGCTCATGTTCGGTATTTTTTACAATGTTTTGAAATTTTTCAATATTCATTTTTTTCCAAAAATTTTCATCGTTTTTTGCCATGTTCAACAATGTGTTTTGGTAATTATCTGTGTAAATTGTTACATTTGCAACTGGAGTTTGTGGATGGCTAAATCCTGCAACGCCAGATAATTGAAAAAAAGGAGTATCTGGTGTATCATAATAATTGACATATCCATCGCAAATTGATTCATCTTGTGGATACAAATGCATTGACATATCCCAGACTTTTGAATTTTGTGTAACCTCAACAATTCTATCATGCCATGTTTCTACGGCAGCAATTGCAATGTCATTAAAAGCTGGATTTTGTTCATTATCTTTAATGCAATAATCTACTTTGGTGTCATTAAAAACAAGTAATCTGTTTCCTGTGTATTTTTGAAAATCAATGTACTCATTTTTTTTATCAGTGTTATCTTCATAAGCTATAACTTGGTGATCCCCTACAATTCCAAAGGACACAAAAAACATTATGGCAATTCCAGGAATATATCCAATTTTTAATAGTTGTTTGAAATCTCCAGACGTTGTCACTGAAAAAATTTAGAAAAAAAATGATGTTAAACTAACGTGTGTCATAGCTGGTACACACAAAAATTGGGTTGTTCACTTTGAACAAAAACAAAAAATCAGGTATTGGATGTATGCATAAAATTCCTAGGTTACTTGGCATTTACTAAAATTTTACAAAAAAACCATTAATTTAAAACAAAAAACACCCGGGGGTTTGGTATTTTAGTTGAACGCCGTAACAATTAAGAAATGGAAAAAATACCAAACAATATTGTCAGTCAAGATAAAATGCTCACATATTCTTGTTGGAAAACAAAGTGAAGCATTGGCAATCTTAGATCGTATTAAAAAAGGCGAAAAATTCGGGAAACTTGCCAAAGAGATTTCTATTGATACGGGGAGTGCAAAGAAGGATGGAAGTTTGGGTTATTTTACGAAAGGAATGATGGTAAAACCATTCGAGGAGACGGCATTCAAATTACAAATTGGTGAAGTGTCTGATCCAGTAAAATCAGAATTTGGATATCATATTATCAAAAGACTAGGATAATTCATGGTTTTAACTGAAAACATGCTGGAAGAGATTTTAAACTATTTGAATAATTCTGTTTCTAAATTAGCCCAAGATACTATACACAGTCCTGAATTTCAAATTAGCACTGGTGATCTAATGCAATTTCTATCTAACCAATATGATATAAGATTAAATAATTTACTTCAAGGAAAAGACAGCAACATTCATCATTTAGAATCTGGAATGAAAAACAAAATCATTCAAAGAAAGCAACTATTACTTGATATTATAATTAAAGAATTTTAGGGTCTAAATGAAAGCATCAAGACCTGTTTTTTGTGAATTATTTTTCTGCAACGTCTGAGTCATTTTTTCTCCCATTGATTTTGCAGCATTCATCTTCCTTTTGCCTATCCAATAATATCTCTCATCTATGGTATCTTTGGCAATTAATACGGTGAGTTTTCCGGAATCTTTTCTTCCAGTTCTGCCCCTTCTTTGAATAAAACGAATTGAACTTGGAATATTGTCATAGAAAATTACTTGATTGACTTCGGAAATATCTAGTCCTTCTTCTCCTACCCGTGTTGCAACAAGTACCTGGAACTCACCGTCTCTGAATTTTTGGACAGTTTCTATCTGTTTTTTTTGTTTTAATCCCGTTTCGCCTGACTTGCCAATTAGTATTCCTGCGGTAATTCCAATTTCATTTAATTTCTTAAAAATAATGTCGACTGAATCCCTGTAGCTAGAAAATATTAGGGCCTTTCCAGGAACCGATCGAAGAATTTCCTGCAATTTTTCAATTTTGGGATGTTCTATTCCCTTTGATTGTGCATCTTTTGCAAGATGTACTGCTCTAGTAAAATTAGGATCAACTTCAAATAATTCTTTTACGCCCACTCCTTTTTTTGCTTGAGCACGCTCACAGAATTTCAAAAATGGTGTTACTCCATGGGCCTCTAACATGGTTAGAGCGTAATGAATACGAATTGCTGTAAAAAGCGGCTTTGCACATCTTTTATTTTGGCGTAAAACAAATTGCCTAACCCGAAGTAATGCCGATAATGATTGTTGTCCGTTTAATTGAAGTCCATTTTTTTTTAAAATCTCATATCTTTCATCCAAAGCTAATTTCAAAAGGGTCTGAATTGCCTTCATTTCCGGAGTAAGATCAACGCTTATCCACTCTGTATTAGTTTCTTGGGTGTATGGTTTAACATCCGGGCTATCTTCAGTTCTCTCTGCAATGGTGGATATATTTAATCTGGTGAGAATTTCAGTTGCTTTTTCTTTTTCACTTGGTAAGGTTGCAGTCATTCCAAGAATCCGAACATCGGAATTTGCAATTCGCTCTGCTATGCCAGAATACGCATAATCTCCTACTGTTCGGTGCACTTCATCAAATATTATTAACCCAAATTGATTGGGAGAAACAATTTGTCTATCAAGATCATTTCTGGCAATTTCTGGAGTTGCGCATATTACACTAGCATTCCAAAGCTTGGTTCTTTTTTGTATGGTGTCTTCTCCAGTGATTAAAGATATATCTTCAATTGTAAGATTCTGCTTTAGAAAATCAAAGTGTTGATTTACAAGGACTCTTGTTGGTGCTAAAAATAGTATGCCTTTTCCCTTTGTAAGATATTCTGAAATTACCTGTAATGCAATTGCCGTTTTACCTAATCCTGTTGGTAAAACTACAATACAGTTATCTTGAATTGCTTGATTTGCGAGATTTACTTGATAATCTCTTTTTTCTATAGAATTTTTTTTAATGTATTTTTTATCTATGTGAACTAAAGTCAAATTGTTTAATTCTGACTCTTGTTTTATTGATTTTATGCTTTCGTATAGTATAGGGTTGACAAACGTATGATTACTATTAGTTTTTTTTGAAAATTTGAGCCTAGGTGTGCTTAAAAAGTACTAAAAATCCTGTTTTAATCCTATTTTGGGATAATTTCAAGACCTTTCCTGTATTATTCGGATCAAAATATTAACAATACTTTTTGAAATTATTTTTTAACCATCAAACTTGGGATGTTGCAAATTTACTTTTTATTTTTTTACTTGAGGTGAAGAAACAAACTTTTAATTTTATATTAAATTACTGCATAATATGGATGAAAAAGAGGAAGATAAATCCGAAGAATCTTTTCATAATCATCTTATCTTCTACAAGAAATTAAACAAAACAATCTCGGATATTCAAAAGGAAATCCAAGGTTCTATAGATCCCAAAATTCTAAAACATCTTAATGAAAGAATAAAGGCAATTGATTTAGATCAAACAAGAATTAGAAAGATGTTTCCAGAGAAGGATAGTAAAACTTGGAAAGACCTTGGTAATTAATAAAAAAATTTTAAAAAAAGAACTTCTATTCTAACTTTTTCTTTGCTTTGTTAATCATCGCAGTCTCTTCTCTGAGATGTTTTTTCAATAGGCGCTCATGATCTTTTTTATGTACGCTGTATGTTTTGTTTAGTGCTTTTTTTGTTCTTGCTCTTTTTACAGCGTTTTGGAATTTTTTGTGAATAACGCCTACTTCTGTTGTATAGCTTGCCATGCTGTCGTCTACTTTTAGTGGTTAAAGAATTTTGTGCATAATTTAATCATCCATGTCACTTGTGATCGATCAAGGTGATACTATTCCTAAATTCAAAGTCTAACTGTCTAATTTAACGAATTCATATATTGCTCAAATAATTTCTTTAGGTATGGGTAAACCTTTTGCAAGACCTGATTGGGATGAGTATTTTATGCTACAAGCTGAGTTGGCAAAACTTCGCTCAAACTGCCTGACCCGGCAAGTAGGGGCAGTTATTGTACGTAACCATAGACAATTGGCAACGGGGTATAATGGTACTCCACCAGGAATAAAAAATTGCTTTGATGGAGGATGCGAAAGATGTCAATTAAGGATGGAGGGTAAAATTGAATCAGGTGCATCTCTTGACAGGTGTCTTTGTAATCATGCTGAGGCAAATGCAATAATGCATTGCGCTATTTTAGGAATAGAAGCAGGCATTAAAGGCGCAATTTTGTATACTACTTTTGTGCCATGTTTGGAATGCACAAAAATGGCCATAACTATAGGAATTAAAAAATTTGTTTGCCTTGATTCGTATCCAGAAACTGATTTTGGATTATTAAAAGAAGCTGGGGTTGAAGTAGTACAATTAAACAAAGATGACATTTCAAAGTGGGCACAACAACTCGTTAACCAATATGATAATTCTTCTTAAGTGATATTATGCAAGTTGAAGTAGACAAAGCAGAAAAAATCTCTTCGATGCCTCCCTCAATGTTGGTCTCTGCAACCTATGACAACATATCACGGTCTGCTGTTTTAAAATTCTATGATCCAAAGTCTCAAAAATTAATTTTATGGTTAGATGAAACAGGACACAAGCCATATTGTTATTCTAAATTAAATTCTGAGGAATTAGATTTTCTTAACGAAAGAGAAGATATTTTAAAAATTGAAAAAGTAACACGCCAGGATTTAATCAACGATGAAACTATAGAAATTTCAAAAATCACTGTTTCAGATCCACTTACTATTGGGGGGACTACTGGTGATAAAAGTATAAGAAATATAATTGAGACATGGGAGTCTGATATTAAATATTATGAAAACTATCTATATGATCGATCCCTTATAGTTGGAAAATATTACGAAATCGTTGAGGGAAAAATACAACCTCATAATTTAGAGATTTCAGATGAAGTAAAGATTGCCCTGAAAAGTCTACTCTGGGATAAAGTTGACAGCAAGAGTATGGTGGATCCCAACGAGTTCAAAAAATGTATTACTGATTGGGCTGAACTATTAAATCAGCCAATTCCTAAAATTAAACGACTAGCTGTAGATATTGAAGTTGAGGCTCAAATTGGACGAATTCCTGACCCAAAAATTGCAGAAAAAAAGGTCACTGCAATAGGATTCAAAGGAACCGATGGATTTGATAAAATCTTTGTTCTAAGGACTGAAGATACTGAAGAAGGAAAAAATGATCTAGATGAAAATATCGAAGTTGTATTTTATGAAAAAGATCAAGAAAAAGAGATGATACTTGATGGCTTTAAGATCATTGAAGAATTCCCATTTGTCTTAACATACAATGGGGATGACTTTGACTTACCTTACCTTTACAACCGAGCAGAAAGACTTGGAATAAAAAAAGCAGACAATCCACTTTACATGATGAGGGATTCTGCGACTTTAAAACACGGGGTTCATTTAGATTTGTACAGAACCCTTTCTAATCGTTCATTTCAAATTTATGCATTTAGCCAATCATATACTGATTTTAAATTAAATAGTGTTTCAAAGGCACTTTTGGGAAAGGAAAAAATTGATTACGGAATAGATTTTGGAGATCTTAACCTCTACCAAACTGCAAACTACTGTTA
>DATKZR010000025.1:0-26622 GCA_035527875.1 Nitrosopumilaceae archaeon
TGTTACCCGAATCTAAATTTATTAAATTAGGTTAATTCTTAAAATTTCATTAAAATTAGGTTTAAACTGAAGAGTGTTAAATCGAAAAGAGTGAAAAAATCAGTCATTTTATTAATTATTGTTGGAAGTTTGATAGGAGTAGGGATAATTCTATCATTTTACGGAAATTATTTACTTTTTGAAGGTCTGATCCAAAATAACGGAGATGTTGGATTGGGACAAAGTTTGATTATCGAGGTGGAATTAGACCACACTGAAACTCAAAAAGGAATTTACGCCGTGCAAATAATTGATGTTGAAGGAGAAAGCGTTTCTGCAAGTATTTTAGATCCTTTTAACCAAGAAATAGAATCTCATCTTATTGAGCAAAAATTACACGAAGGATTCTTTGATGTTGCAACCTCTGGGAATTACAAATTAATTATCGAAAATAGTGGAGACCAAGTAAAGATCTTTGGAGTGATTGGACCTGAACCAGATGCTTGGAAAAAATCATTAGATAGCATTTCTTTAATCATTTTGGCAATGGGTTTGATTGGAATGGTGGGAATAGCAGGGTATACTGTAATTAAGCGTAAAAAATCTTAGTTTAGAAAACTATCCATTTTTTCTAAACCTTCAACGGCTGCACCAAAATTTTCACCATCTTCTACCACTTTAGTTAATTTGTCCATATTTGCTGAAAACGTTGATTGTTCACCAATCCGTTTTTCAATGATAAAACTATGAACAATTAGATAAGAAAGTCTTTCACGAACCTCATTTTCAGAAATCACTAATTTTTCTGCTAAATACTGAGAATTTTTTTCTCCATCTTCTAATTCAGCGATTATCGAAGAAGTGATTGAATCGAACATGCAATCTATTATCTTTTCTCGATCATAGGAATCATCCATCGTATTCCAAGATCTTAAAGGTAAACTAATAACCTTCCTAAGATACTGAAAATTTTCATTTTGACACAATATTCCAAAAACAAATCCAAATTTTTCAAATAATATATTAAGAAAATCATTATAATCGTACTAATGCAGAAATTGTGTAACAAAGATCCCACTGGAAAAGGAGTTCATTGTTTCTGTATGGATGTGGATAATAGAAGTGGGGTAAAGAAATGCTGTAGGTGTAATCAATGGAATATCCAAGGGACAAATTGGACAAAAGATTCAGACTTTAGATAGGCGTATAAAGATCAAAGCAAGAATTAGAGAAAAAATAGGTTTGAATTTAGCTCACAGCAAATCATTTTGAACTAATTTGCAATCCATTATTGGCTATCGCAGAATCAGAGGATATCAAATATTTTGGAGCAAATTTATTGTAAATTACTTCAAACTGACGCCTAGTATGGTTTTTATCGGGGAAATTTAGAATTTTTGAATACTTGAGTACCCAAGAATATAATCACATTGTAAGGATAGTTGGAAACGATATTCGCGGAGAAAAAAAGATCATTATAGGATTAACCCAGATTAAAGGAATAGGATACAACTTTGCCACAGCTATTCTGGATACTTTGAAAATTAATACCAATTCTAATGTAGGATATTTGACTGACTCTGATGTGCAATCTATTGAAAAGTTAATTACTGATCCAAGTTCTTCAAACTTTCCTACATGGTTCCTAAATAGAAGGAAAGACGTAGAAACTGGGAATGATAGACATCTTTTAACTTCAGATATTGATTTTACCCTAAGAAATGATATTGAGAGAGAAAGAATCGTCAGTAGCTGGAGAGGCTACCGTCATATTTATGGATTAAAAGTAAGAGGACAAAGAACTAGATGTACAGGTAGAAAAGGAGGAGCCGTTGGTGTTGCAAAAGGAGGAAAGGCAGCTCCAGCGAAATCATCTGGACCACAAGGTGTAGCAGCACCAACTGAAGAAGCAGCAGCTACAACAGGTAAAGCAGCTACAACAGGTAAAGCAGCTGCACCAGCAGCTACAACAGGTAAAGCAGCTGCACCAGAAAAGAAAACACCAACGGAGAAAAAAGCATAGGTGAAATAAATGGGAGATCCTAAATATCCACGAAGAGCTTGGAGAAAACCAAAAAGACCATTAAATTATGAATTAAAAATGGAAGAATTGAAAACTCTTGGTACATTTGGTCTAAGGACCAAAAGAGAATTATGGAAAGCACATACAAAGTTATCAAGCGTAAGACATCAAGCAAGATCATTGCTTGCCTTACAACAAGACCTCAGAGAAGAAAGAGAACCAATTTTAATGAAATCATTAGCGAGGATTGGATTAGTAAGCAGTGATGCGACCTTAGATGATGTGTTAAATCTTAAAGTCAACGATTTGCTTAACCGGCGTTTACAAACACAGGTTTTTAAGAAATTTGGATTTAAAACTCCCTATCAAGCAAGACAAGCTGTGGTTCATGGCCACATAATGATTGACGATAGGGTGATAGACCTTCCATCATACACCGTAAACACGACTGAAGAAAACCAAATTAAATTTACAGCAGAATCAAAATTACCCGGAATTTTAGAAAAAGCTAAAGATTCTGAAGTAAAATCCAGCCAAGAAGTAGAAAATACAACAGAAGAATCAATAGAAAATAAGACTAAAACTACTCCCGAAGTTACTAAAACAAAAAGTGAAAATTCTTCAACAAATTAATTACAAAATAAAGTAATCAGTAAATAACCCCACTATCATAATTAGAATAATTATGTGCTCGATCATAGGTTATTCTGGACATGAAAATGCAGCTCCAATATTAGTCAAAGGACTACGAAGAATGGAGTATAGAGGATATGATAGCGTAGGTGTTGCCACTGAGTCAAATAGCCAAATCGAATTAAAGAAAGGGGTAGGAAGAGTAGATGAGGTAAACTCTGAATATCACCTTGATAATCTTCCTGGGAAAACTGGGATAGGTCATACCAGATGGGCAACTCATGGAAAAGTTACAAATGCAAACGCTCATCCACATCCAAGTAATTCAGGACAAATTGCAATTGTACATAATGGAATCATAGAGAATTATGAAAAACTAAAACAGGATTTGAAAAAAGAGGGATATGAATTTCAAAGTGAAACAGATAGTGAAGTTATTGCAAATCTTTTGCAAAAAAATTATGGAATTTCAAAAAATATAAAAGATACAATGATAAAAACAGTTTCAGAATTAGAAGGTCATTTTTCTTTTATTGCAATGTTTGATAATGGTCAATTAGCGGCAGCTAGATTTCATGAACCATTGATTATTGGCGTAGGAAAAAAAAATTATTTTCTATCTAGCGATGTTTTGGGATTTATTGAACAGACAGATGATGCCATTTACATCGATAATGGAAATTTTGTTTTGATCGATCAAGAACAGATGCAAATTTTGGATTTTGATGGAAATGAAATAAAACCCTTGATTACAAAGGTATCAAAAGAATTTGCAGATGTTTACAAGGGAGATTACGCTCATTTTACCTTGAAAGAAATTTCCGAACAATCAGAAACAATATTCAAGGCAGGAGAAAGTACACTTGAGGCCATTAAAACAACCTCAGATTTTTTAAAACATGCAAAAAACATCTATCTTACTGGTAGTGGAACAAGCTACAATGCCTCGTTGGTAGCAAAATATCTTTTATCAAAATATGCTAAAATAAAATCAGAGTCCATAATTTCAAGTGAATTACAATTTTCTCCCGATATCATTGAGCCAAATTCAATCCTTATTGCCATATCACAAAGTGGAGAAAGTGCAGATGTTTTAGAAGCCGTTATTATTGCAAAAAAAGCTAATTGTAAAATAATATCAATAATCAATTCATTAACCTCAACTTTGGCAAGAGAATCAGATATTGTAATAGGAATGAATTGTGGTCCTGAAATTGGGGTTGCGGCCACAAAAAGCTTTACCTCACAATTAATTATTTTATATAAAATAATTCAAGAATTAAGTAATGAAAAAATTGAGATTGATTTTCAGGAAATTTCAGGTTCAATTTCAAAAATACTTGCAGAACATAATAATATCAAAAAAATTGCTAATGAGATTAAAGATATTTCAGACATCTACGTTCTTGGGAGAGGAATACATTATCCAATCGCAATAGAATCAGCGTTAAAAATTAAAGAGCTCACCTATATTCATGCAGAGGGAATTGCAGGAGGAGAATTAAAACATGGTCCTCTTGCACTGATGGATTCTAATGTTTTTGTAATTATTATTAATCCAGAAGACTCAACATATCAAGACACCATGATAAGTGCTAGAGAGATTAAAGCACGTGGTGCAAAAATTATTGGTATTTCTGACAAATACAGTGACGTATATGATTTTTGGATAAAAATCCCAACAACAAATGAATTGACTTATCCTGTTTCAGAGACTATACCAATTCAATTACTTTCATATTATGCAGCACTGGAAAAAAATACTGATCCGGATTATCCAAGAAATCTTGCTAAATCAGTTACAGTGAAGTAAATATTCTATGATACTCTTTTTCAGCTAACTCTAAAAATTTTGAAGAGTCATTTTTAGTTTTTAGCATTGAAGCTAGCATGGTTCCACCAGCACCTACACCCTCCTTTGCAAATCCCTCTGAAAATGCTCTTAATCCAGGAAATTTGGAATTCTCCAGATGTGGATTAACAGCAATTGCTGGAATATCAGCAATTTCAGATACAAGATTTTTAAAATTTGCACTCTCATCGTTTGAAATATAACAAGTCGTTCCAATTGCGGTATTTTTATCGTTAAATCCAATTTTAGATGCAAAAGCTAAAACTGCTGCCATTTGTGTTCCACCTGCCAACATAACGGGATTAATTTCAGAAGCAGAGCTCAGCATACCAGTTACAAAAGGAATCATAGGATCACCAACCTTTGCAATTATATTATATGGATTATTTGAATCCAATCCCTCCAACGCCATATGTGCAATTTGGTTTTTTAAAATAACCGGATTGTTTGGAATGCTAGAACTTACCTTGGCTTTATACCCAAACGCTTTCAAAACAGCTAAAGCAGTAGTAGTTCCTCCAGGTATACTTTCACCTATTATCAAGCAATCAGTAATCGATGCAAGAGTTCTTCCAACAATTCGTCCATAATTAACTGCTTGAGAAACTTGAGATTCAGTCATTGCTGGATTTACTGAAATATTTTTCCCAGGAGACAAGCCTGTATGAATAAAAGGTAGTTGAGGAGAAATTTTACTTCCTGCATTAATTACAATATGAGAAATGCTAGAGGATTCAAGGGCGGTCTTAGTGAGTAGTCCTGGAGTTGGTTTTCCATCAGGAGTCATTGGAATCTTATCTATTGTTTTGCAATTACCATAGTAAAGATATTCAGCATCTGCTGGAGGGGTATATTTTATAGAATCCTTGTCAGCACCTGCAAAAGTTATTCCAGGAATTTCACATGTTTCAGTGTATGAAATAATCAATGAAAATAAAAAATTTCCATTTTTTATTTTGTCTATGAAATTTTCAGCCTTTTGGATATTTCCAAAAAATTCAAAATCATCCAAACACTTCACTGTCCCATCATATCAAGAAATTCTTTTTCGGTTCTTCTTTGCATTACAAGATTAGTGGTTTTTTCCTTCCCAATTGTAGAAGTGATAGATGGACCATAATTGTGTCCAGAATAAAGTGTGAGATTGTCATCCAAGGAGTACAAGATTTCAAAGAGGCTATGATAAAGATCTTTTGCACTACCTCCAGGTAGATCAATTCTTCCACAATTACCCACAAAAAGTGTGTCCCCTGAAAAAATTTTTCCATCGCCAATCAAACAAATACTGTCTTTAGAATGTCCAGGAGTATGTAAAACAAGTAATTCTGAATTTCCGAATTTTATCACATCGCCATTTTTTACAGAAATGTCGTGTTGTAGATCTGATGCTTCATGTTGAACGATTTTAGCCCCTGTTGATTTTACCATCGACTCATTTCCCAATGTATGATCAAAATGATGATGAGTGTTTACTATGTATTTTATTTTCAAATTATTTCTAGTGATAGCTTGGTCAATTTTATCAAGGTCCCATGAAGGATCTATTACAATTCCTTCATTAGTATTATCATCTTCAACGACATAGGTAAAGTTTTGCATGCTTCCAACTTGAATTTGATTTACTTTCATAGTACTCCCTCTTCAGCCTCTGGCGGTATTCCAATTTTTTCTGAATATAATTCTCCTGTAAGATCTTTTCTTTTTGAAATACCTCTTTTCATTTTATGAAATGTGACTGTCATGTCTGATTTTACATAGATATTTGCAGTTTCACCCGTATCAGGATTTAATCCAGAGGGAACATCTACTGCAAACTTTAAGCATTCTAATTCATTTATGTAATTTATTGCAGATGCATATGGTTCT
Organism: Nitrosopumilaceae archaeon; assembly: GCA_035527875.1. Taxonomy (GTDB): domain Archaea; phylum Thermoproteota; class Nitrososphaeria; order Nitrososphaerales; family Nitrosopumilaceae; genus Nitrosomaritimum. Next base: position 6,354 of record DATKZR010000025.1, read on the forward strand.
TTGATTTCACCAGAAATTCCGGTACCCAAAATTCCGTCAATGACAACATCAGGATTAAAATTAAAACGGGTATTGTCACCAGAAATTAGTTTGACTGAAGGCATTTTTTTTAGGATTGACCAGTTCCAATTACTCTCCTCAGTTTTAATTTGTTCAGGAGATCCAAGTAAAACCACAGTAACCAAAGAGCCATAACCAGAAAGGTGTCTTGCCATTACCAAGCCATCTCCGCCATTATTTCCCATTCCTACAAAAATCAAAATTTTCTTTTTTTCAAGATCTAGTTTTTCTGATAATCTTCTGACGGCAGCCGCTCCAGCGTTTTCCATCATGAATTTTTTTAAAAAACCCATGTCATGTCCGTTATTTTCAATTTGATACATTTGATCTACAGATATTTCCATGATTAGATGGAAAATGGAGGTAAAATAAGAGCTTTGAGCATACGTTTTGTGGGTAAAATAGTTCTAAAAACAAGAAAAAGCAACCTGGTTAGCGGTAACTCTAGCATCAAAATTTTTGAAAATTATTTCATTTTAAAAAAAATCTAAAATAATTCATCAAAGTTAAATTTTTTGATAGAATAGCATTCAAATTTTTCAATTCACTTGGGCAAAAGTCGTCTTGTAAATATCTGACGTTTCATTGATTGTTTCTTTGACATTACGAATAGTTCCAGATTTTGTGGAAGATGCAACAGTTACTTTTAATTCCATCATTAGATCTTTGAGTGATACAAACATTTCTTTAGTAGCAATACTCACTTCGCGAAGATCTTGACCATTTATACTAGCGCCATCACCAAATGAGTTAATTTTTCCTTTGGCAGATTTTATTAGTTCTGTAGATTCGTCAATTACCCCTGTTTCCTTTAATTGTTGCATTGTAATTTGCATCTTCGTGGAGGCTTCATTCATATTTTCTGAAATCAGGCGAAAATTTTCTATGTTCTTTACGATTTCTGGTGCTTTGAGACCTTGAATAATCTCATTAACTATAGTGGCAGTCTCTTTTACCTTATTCAATGATTCCTGTACACCAGGGGTACCAATTTGACGTATAATTTCTACTGCGTCAGAAGCTGTTTCCTTAATTTCATGTAATTTACTGGTTTTTCTCTCGTCCATTTTAGTTTCACTTTCTAATTTCTACCGAATGTGTCTTATCGATTTTATTGTTATTGGAATTGTACTCAAAAGAATGATCTTTGCGACTTTGGTTTAATTGTACAAGAGAAATAAAACCACCAATAGCAAACATTGAATTTAGTATCGCAAAATTTATGCTATTTGAAAGGAAATCATTTGCGGCCAACAAAAGATTTAGGCCAGCCAACGAGAGTATAATGATTGGAAAATGTTTGCCAACTTTAATTGTAATTTCTAGCAAGTAAATTAATCCCTCAATTTTTGTAGAATCAGAAATAGAAGGTATGGATAGGATGGGATTAGATCCTATTTTCTCCATATCAGCGTAGATTGTCATCTTGAGCCTACTTTGTTCTTGATGTCTCTCATCACTTTTTCAGATACTTGACTGGTTTCTTTTTTAACCCTGCCAATACCATCTTGAACTGCCTTGGTGGTGTTTGGTGATGCGTTTCCAGCGTCAATGGAAATTTCTCTTACAGTTTTTACTGATTCCTCTGCAGATTTCAAAGTGTTTTCCATTGCACTGGCTGTATCAACTACGACACCATTTTTCTTCAATTCTTGCGTTGCTTCGTTAATGTCTTTTGCAGTATCACGAATAGCAAAAGAGGCTTCACGTATTGCTTCGGCCATCTCTGGGATGGCGCCGCTTTCACGAAGAGTGCCCATGGTTTCCCTCATCCTAAGAGAATACTCTCTTATGTTTTTGGAAATATTTTGGATGCTTCCAACAGTTTGTTTTGCAGTCAATGACTGTCCCATAACTTCTTTCGAAGATGGATTTGAAATATTGTTATTTTTCATATTATGAGTTAAACTAAATTTATTAATAACATTCACGAATAATTTATTCATATCATTGATCCTTTTACCAAAAGGAAAAATTAATCTCAAAATAATTTAGGTCTTGTAATCTATTTTTCATATTCTAATCTTTCCTAAAAAAACATTCTAAATTGTATCTAAAAATTAAATTTTTTTCCATAAATTTTGGGTCTGATTTAATCAAAGGTGAACCAAATTTATGAAAATAAAATCAGCAAATTGTAACTGCATTTAAAAGATCATCAAGATCTACTGGTTTTTTCAAAAAGCCGTTAATCCCATCTTTTCTTAACAAATTCTTGACTTGTATGTCTGGAAGACTAGCTCCAGAAAATATGAGGATATTTTGGTCCTTTAAAGTATCACCCGTAGCCAATATTTCAATAATCCCAATTCCGCTAATAATCGGCATCATGACATCTAGAAGAATAACATCAAACTGTTCTTCTCGAATATGTTTTAGACCTTCCATTGGATCATTTGTCACTGTGGTTGTCAAGCCCTTGGCATTGAAAAATTTTGAGAGCATGGTTGTAGTCTCTCTGTTGTCATCAATTACGAGCACTTTCACAACAGAATAAACATAATTCAATATATAGGAAAATGTGTGTCCATTAAAACAGCCTTTCATATTCATATTTTTCATGTAAAATAATTTTATGACAAATATCTTCCTCTATTTTTTAAATTCCAAAAAACAAATTGAACTTTGGTTTAAAAATTATTTTTTTTAGTAGATTTTAGGCATAAAGTTAGTAAAACAGTCTTAAAAAATTTTTATCAGTAGGTAAGTCCTTGAATTTTTTTGACCGTGTCATTTAGAGAATCAATTAGAAATTTTTTCTCTGTAATGCTATTAGAGTTTAAAAACGCTTGTCTAACATTCGACAATTTCTCTTGAAGGAATTTAATTTCTGCTTTTGGATCAATTTCTACATTGATATTTACCATAACGCCTTTATTTTGCCCTCCTAACTGAGAGGCTGAATCATCTATTGTTTCTAGATTTTCACAACCGTAACAAGGTGCATCACTGTCATCTTCAAATCTTGGAAGCTTTCCGTTGGCATCAAAGTTTGATTGAACATCCTTATCTGCAAATCCATATTTTATGTTGAGTTCTTGGATATAGCTTATCATTTCTATTCTTGGCATTGATGCATATTTGAAATATTCCCATTGAGCCTCGTTAATTGAACCCCCATTTTCTAACACTAGGATTTTTGCAGCACTTGCAAGTTGTATCTTTGCATTTAGATAATCAAATTGGTCCCTGAAGATTCCATGATAGGTAGAATTTAATTTTGAGATAAAATTTTCAAAGGCATTTTCAGGAGTAAAATCTATGTATTTTTTTTCCATTGACTTGAGATCTGCCTGAAGCATATCTTTTGAGATTTTTCTGTTTTCTTCTATTTGGATTTGCTGTTTGGTTGGTAGAAATTTGGGCGTTTCTCCTTCAGAAATTTGTTTGTATCTTTGCTTTTGTGCTTCCATTTCTGCAATTATTTTCATAGCAAATGGATCTTTTTTCAATTTCTCAGAAACTAAAATTGTTTGTTCATTGTCAGATTCTGCGAATGCAATCAGTTCACTATTTGTCGCAGGAATGAGGAGAAAGCCTACCACTATTACTAGCACTGCAGGTATTAGTTTTGGGCAAGTGATTTTATTCACAATTGTATTTTTAAGTTTTTGTTAATAAAAGTCAGGAAGGATTTATTCTAATCAATAATTAGTAGAAATTTTGAGTAAAGGTTATAAAAAATGAGAAATTCAAAAAAAATGTTTTCATCATATTTTATCATTAATCTATCATTTAGAGGATGATTGGCACAAGTAAAATCACTATTTTGCAAACGGCTTTATCCTAGTTTTTATTCATATTCTAGAATGACATTAAAAAATGTAAAGTCATCCTTGAATAAAATTTCAAAATCACTATCAGATGTTCAAGATAATAGAGAATTTCTGTTAAAAAATACAAGGGAAGTAATAATTCTCTGCAGTCGTTCAATTATTTCTGTTCACAAAGGAGATCTCCAAACAGCAAAGAAAAATCTTGCACAAGTAGATTTGTTATTAACAAAATATAGAAAAAAAGCAACCTCAGATTTGCGGCGTTACCTAATTACTCCCGAACAAGAGTATGTAGAAGCTGTCTGTTTGCTTGCTGTAGTAGAAGGAAAAGAAATTCCGTCATTTATGAAATTAAAGGTCATGGAAGAATCTTATGTTTTAGGATTATTAGACTGTGTTGGAGAATTGAAGCGAATGATACTGGATAAAATACGAGTTGGTGACATCGATAACGCTTTGATGGTATTCGACATAATGGAAAATTTGTATCTGTATTTGTATCCATTTTCTATGTATGACAAGGTGGTAAAAGAGGTAAGAAGGAAGATCGATGTTAATCGTATTCTGGTAGAAGATGTAAGAGGAGCAATTACCGAAGAGAAAAGGCGATCTGAATTAATTAAAGCATTAAACCAATTAAAAAAATAATTCATTTTTGGTGTGAAAATCTTTATGCGGGCGATGGGATTTGAACCCACGAACTCCTAAGAGACTAGCCCCTCAAGCTAGCGCCTTTGGCCAGGCTGGGCGACGCCCGCAGTAGAATTTGCTTGTATGGTTTTTATAATCCTTGATTACTTTTTCGTTCGTATGTTAGTTCCTGTAAGATGTTTTACCTGTGGAAATCTTATTGCCGATAAATTTGAAGATTATCAAACTAGGGTAAAATCTGGAGAAAGCCCAGACAAGATTTTAGATTCTTTGGGAATCACTCGATATTGTTGCAGAAGAATGTTATTAACTACCGTGGAAACCATTCAACAGGTCGTTCCATTCTATGAAGCAATTCAGAGAAGACACCAAGAAGTCCAATCTGAGTTAGAATAGATTGTCAAAGATTACTTCTATTGAAGGACGTCTTCTCTACAATAGTAGAGGGACCAAAACAATTGAAGTAGACATTATTACAGATAATAAATTTCTTGGTAGAGTATGTGCACCATCAGGCGCCAGTGTCGGAAAATATGAAGCCGTAAGTTTTCCAAATGAAAAGCCAGAGGAGAGTCTTCAGATATTAAATGAAAATTCTCACAAATTTATTGGATTAGAAGCATCGGATCTAAAATCAATTCATAATACCTTAAAAAATTTGGATGAATCATCCAATTATTCAAAAATTGGAGGAGCTCTTGCTTTTTCAATTACCATTGCATCTATGGAATCAACATCCAAGTCATTGAATCAACCGTTGTTTCAAACTTTATCCTCCGAAAGTTCGTTCAAATTTCCATATCCAATTGGAAATATTTTAGGAGGTGGAGCTCATGCAGGTCCTGGTACTCCAGACATACAAGAAATTTTAATTTGCCCAATTGGTTCAAAAACAATCAGAGATGCAATAGAGACTAATTTATCTGTGCACAAAGAATTGCGCAAAGTTCTTGAAAAAGAAGATTCAAATTTTACTAATGGAAGAGGAGATGAGGGTGGATGGGCTCCAAAATTAGATAATGAAAAAGCTCTGGAGGTTTCTGCCGTGGCCATTGAAAACTTAGGATTCACCTTGGGAAAGGAAGTTTCTTTGGGAGTAGACTTTGCATCATCAACACAATGGGATGGGGGGAAACAAAAGTATTGTTATAAAAGAGCTGGATTTGAAAATTCCCCTGAGCAACAAATTGAATTTGCTTCAAACATTATCGAAAAATACAAATTAATTTATGCTGAAGATGCCGTTCATGAAGAAGCCTTTGGCGATATGGCCGAATTGACAAAAAAATTTCCAAATATCCTTGTAACAGGAGATGATCTTACTGTAACAAACAAGGACATACTAAAAAAGTCAATTGAATCAAAATCTTGTAATGCTGCTATCCTCAAAGTTAATCAAGCAGGAAGTCTTTACGACGCACTAGAATTTGCCGAGGTAGCAAATCACAATAATGTAAAACTTATCACATCACATAGATCAGGTGAATCCATTGATTCACATATTTCTCATATTGGTTTGGCAACTAAGTCAAAAATGCTCAAAGTGGGTATAGTAGGAGGAGAAAGAGTAGCAAAACTAAATGAGCTAATACGCCTATCAGAGCATGATTTAATACGCGGTATGGTTGAGATTTAAAATCGCTATGAGTGAACAAACAGAGTCAATTGACATCAAAAAGAAGATACTTTCAACAGGAATTAGAGTTGGAACACAAGTTAAAACAAAATTTATGACAGACTTCATTACGAAAGCAAGTCCTGAAGGTCTTTACATGCTTGATCTCGATATTACTATTGAAAAAATTAAAACTGCTGCAAAATTCATCAATCGTATTGGAACAGATAAACTCATAGTTTGTTCAGGAAGACAATATGCAAATACACCCATTGAGAAATTTTGCGAAATGTTAGATGCTAAAAAATTGCTAGGAAGATTTCTCCCAGGAACTCTGACAAATCCTTCTTTACCTTACTATATTGAGCCAAAATTAGTACTAATTTCTGATCCACAGGTGGATGAACAGGCCATAATTGAGGCAACAAATGCGGGCATACCAATCATTGGAATTTCAAATACAGATAACATTACATCAAATTTGGATGTTGTTATACCAGCCAACAATAGAGGAAGAAAAGCACTTGCTACTGTTTATTGGTTATTGGTTCGCCAAATTCTCATAGAAAGAGGGGAATTAAAAGAAAATGATCCAATGAAATATGAAATCGATGATTTCGAAACAAAAATCACGGAAGAGGAAATCGAGTAATGCAAATTAGAACGCCGGCAGTAGCCGGAATGTTCTATCCCGGTGAAAAAAACAAATTAACAAAACTAATTGAAAATTGTTTTTTGCATTCATTTGGACCAGGAGAGAATCCTCCAAAAACAAATGGGAAAAAGATTTTTGGTGTTGTTTGCCCCCATGCAGGTTATGAGTACTCTGGACCAATTGCCTGCCAGTCTATTTACGCGATCTCATCAGAGTCACCAGAGTTGTTCATAATCATTGGACCAAACCATTGGGGAATTGGAAGAAATGTTGCAACAATGAAAGATTGTAAATGGGAAACACCGCTTGGAACGGTAGAAGTAGACTCTGAATCAGCAGAAGAGATTTCTCAATTGTCACAAAATATAGAGTCAGATTATTTTTCTCATACACGAGAACACAGTTTAGAGGTGCAAATTCCCCTTTTACAAATGACATTTTCTAATTTCAAAATATTACCTATATCTTTGATTAATCAAAGTAAAGAAATAGCAATGGATGTTGGAATTGCGATTGCAAAAATTGCAAAGAAAAAAAAGGTTATGATAATTGGATCTTCTGATTTTACACATTACGAAGAAAATGAATTTGCTCATGAACAGGACCTGGCCTTGATTGAACCCATTTTGGAGATGGACGTAGATAGATTTTATGATGTTCTACAAAAAAGAAAAGTTACGGCGTGTGGATATGGAGCAATCGCATCCACAATTATCGCCTGCAAAGAACTAGGTGCTACAAAGGGGGAATTGCTAAAATATGCTACTAGTGGAGATGTGACTGGAGATACGAGTTCTGTTGTTGGATATGGATCAATTGTTTTCACTTGAAAATTAAAGCCTCTGCACCTGGAAAGATTATTCTTTTTGGGGAGCATTTTGTAGTATATGGAGTCAAAGCAATTCTTTGTGCAATTAACAAAAGAGTAACTGTTACAGCAGAAAAAATTTCAGAGAATAAAATTTCGATAAAATCCTCTCTTGGAAATATAGTAACAGATCCAAAAAGGCCGATTAACGAAATAAACATTCAGCTAAGACCATTTTATTATTTGGCAGATAAGATGATTCAAAAATATGATGAACGATCAGGGCTAGAAATAACAATAGACTCTGAAATTCCGTTAGGTGTAGGACTAGGTTCGTCTTCTGCCTGTTGTGTTGCAAGTGCAGCTGCTATTTCCGGAGTTTTCAAAAAAAGTTCCAAAGAAGAAATTCTTCAAATGGCAATAGACGCAGAAAAAACAATTTTCCCAAATACTTCGGGGGCAGATTCTACTGTTTGCACATATGGAGGCCTTATGCAATACGATAAACAAAATGGATATTCAAAGATAGATTCTGGATATAACTTTGATTTGGTTATCGCTAATTCAAAAATCAAGCATTCAACAAGAGAAGTGGTTTCAAATGTAAAACAATTTAAAGAAAAAAATGAAGGAAAATTTTCCAGTATTTGTAATGAAGAGAGTAAATTGATAGATCATGTCTTGTTTTGTTTAAAGAATAATGATTTGAAATGCATTGGTAGAGACATGATAAAAAATCAAGAATATCTGGAATTAATTGGAGTATCTAATGAAAAATTAAGAAACATGATTGAACTTTCAAATAAATACTCATTTGGGGCAAAGCTAACTGGTGCAGGGGATGGAGGCTGTATTTTTGCTTTAGCTGATGAGACTAATTTAGAAAAAACTATTCAGCAATTAAAGGAAAACGAGTATGACTGTTTTTCTGTAAAAATAGATCTTAGAGGATTGGATACTTTTTAATTGACTAGATATTTGGTGACACCATGATCCTAATCAAATTAGGAGGCTCAATAATCACTAATAAGGAAAAACCTCTATCCCCTAGGAAAAAAACCATAGACAATCTTGCTAAGAGTTTAAAGAAAATTGATGAACCCATGGTTATAGTCCATGGAGGTGGTTCGTATGGCCATTATTGGTCTGTAAAATATGACATGCATACCAAACCCAAAAAATATGATAAGAGAGGAGTATCGATAATAAAAAATTCAATGATTGAGCTTAATAAAATAATTTTAGATTTATTTTTAAAAAATAGATTAAATCCCTATAGCTTACCTCCAACTGATTTTATGGAGGGAAATAAGCCTATATCAAAAAAAGTATTAGAGATTGGAAAAATCGCTAGATCAGGTTTAACCCCAATTACCTTTGGTGATGCACTTTGGTATGGTCAAAATAAAACATATATCTTGTCTGGGGATAAAATTATGACTCATCTTTCAAAAATTTTAAAACCGAGATTAAATATTTTTGCTCTAAATGAGGATGGACTATACTATGATCTAAAATCAAAGAAATTGATTTATGAATTAAAAAATGAAAAACCTACAATTTTGGAAAACAAAATGGATGTTACTGGAGGAATGTCTCGAAAAGTAGAAGAAGCAACAAAAATTTCAAAGAATGGAATGAATGTCTTTTTTGTAAACGGAAACAACCCTGAAAGGATTGTTAAGGCAGTAAAAAATAATAAATTTGAAGGAACCTTGTTTAGAGGAAAAAGAAATGTCTGAGGAATATCTAATATTAGTGGATAAGAATGATAATCCTATTGGTAAAGAAGAAAAAGTAAAGTGTCATTTGCCAAATGGTATTTTACATCGGGCATTTACGGCATTACTATTTGATAAAAATGGAAGACTTGTTTTAACCAAAAGAGCAAAAGAGAAAATGTTATGGCCCGGTGATTGGGATGGAACTGTTGCCAGCCACCCAAGAGAATCTGAAACTTATGTGTCCTCTGGAGAAAGAAGAATGCCTGAGGAATTAGGAATTCACTGTAAATTGGATTATTTGTTCAAATTTGAATACCACGTCCCTTTCAAAGATGTGGGTTCTGAAAACGAGATTTGCGGAACTTTGATAGGAATTGTAGAGGATTCGACTCAATTTAGACTAATCGAGGGTGAAATAGATGAGATTAAATGGATTTCCTCGAAAGAATTACTTTCTGATTTGAAAACCAACCCTAAGATCTATTGTCCTTGGATGATAATCGCCCTAGAATTGCTAAAGAAATCAGAGGAACCAATGTTGGAAAAATATGAAAATATTTTATCACCATGGATGAATAATGAAATGCATGAAGGGTTTCGGAATGCCATTAAAGTTCATCTTTCAGATGATAATTGGAGGTCCGTAGAATGAAAAAAAACAAACCCATTGAAAAAAATGCTAAAATGGTAAACAGATATCTAAAAACAAAATTAAAAGGAAATCCAAAAATACTCTATGATGCTGCTGGGCATCTTATTGTTAATGGAGGAAAACGACTTAGACCATACATGGTAATTAAAAGCTGTCAAATTTTGGGTGGCAAAGTATCAAATGCAATCCCAGCTGCAAGTGCCATTGAAATGGTTCATAATTTTACTTTGGTTCATGATGACATCATGGACAATGATGAAATGCGTCATGGTGTGCCAACTGTTCATAAAAAATTTGGAATGCCAGTAGCCATACTAGCGGGAGATGTATTATTTTCTAAAGCCTATCAAATAATTTCAGATTCAAAATTAGATGGCAAGGCCATGAGCCATTTAATTTCTCGACTCGCAAAGGCATGTGTGGATGTTTGTGAGGGTCAATTATTTGATATAAAAATGGCTGAAGGAAAAAAAATTCCCTCCCAATCTGAATATATTAAAATGATTGAAAAAAAAACTGCTGCATTATTTGATGTTTCATGCGCTATGGGGGCCATCTGTGCAACCAATAAAATTAAAGATATCAGAAATTTATCATCTTTTGGAAAAAATTTAGGAATTGCTTTTCAAATTACCGATGACCTAATAGGAGTAATGGGCGATCCAAAAATTACAAAAAAGCCTGTTGGAAATGATCTCAGAGAAGGAAAGAAATCTCTTCCTATTTTAATGGCAATAAAATCATCAAGAGGAAAAAATAACAAAATAATCTTAAAAGTCTTCGGAAACCCTAAGGCTTCTAAAATTGATCTTAAAAAAGCAGTAGAAGTAATCCGTTCACTAGGAATTGAGGAAACGGTAAGAAATCAGGCAGAAAAATATGCTGAACAAGCAGAAAAATCTCTATCAAAATATTCTGGCCCAGCTAAGAAGGAATTAGTAGATCTATTGGATTTTGTAGTAAAACGAAGTAAATAATTACATAGTAAATTTTTACATTTTGAAACCAAATAGAATTTTAATTAAAGGAGGGGGACAAAAACATATCCATTTTGATTTTTGATTTCTACAAATCCTTCGGAGGTTTTTCTTAATAGTATCAATGACTGAATATCTCCCCCGACAGGGGCTATCAATAGACCACCCAATACTAGCTGATCCAATAATGCGTGAGGTACTTTCTTACACGCCGCAGTTATAATTATTCTATCAAAAGGAGACGCCTCAGGAAGGCCCAAAATTCCATCACCATGAATTATTTTTACATTTTTTATTCCTAATTTTTTTAAATTTTTTTTTGCAAAATTTGCTAGGGGACCATGTCGTTCAATTGTAAAAATTTCACCATTACCTACAATTTTTGCAAGAATTGCGCTCTGCCAACCAGACCCACTTCCAATTTCAAGAACTTTTTGCCCTTCTTTAAGATCTAACCACTCAGTCATTCTTGATACTACTGAGGGTTGGGAGATTGTTTGTTTTTTCATAATAGGAATGGGAGTATTTTCATATGCTCGATTTTTTAAAGAATCAGGTACAAAATGATGACGAGGATTTTGTCTAATGGCATTTTCTACTCGGATATCAGTAAGAAAACCTGTATCTTTCATAATATCAATTAGTGCATCAAGTTTCAATTGATATTTGTTTTCAGCATTCTTTTTCAAAATATTCATTTTAAAATATTTATTTTATCATCAATACAGGAATCTTTGATTTGTGAACGACGTGATAGGAGACACTTCCAAGTAAAATTTCTTCAGCATGTCCTTCTCCGCTTGAACCCATAATAATTAAATCCACAGAGTTTTTCTTATTATGGGCAAATTTTATAATGTCATAACCAGGATTTCCTTTTAGTAGTTTTGAAGTGAATTTAAGGTCATTTTGTTTGCAACGAAGTCTTGCAGTATCAATAATTTTTTGGCCTCTTTTTTTTAATTTTTCTTCAAAACCAATCGATTGTATTGATGACAAAGGTTTCAATAATTCAATAACAGATAATGATGAGACACCAGTGGGTAAAACATGAAGAATGATAATGGCAGATCTTGTAAATTTTGCCAAGTTTATTCCCATGCTTAATGCTCTAAAGGAAGGTTTGGATCCATCAATTGGAATAAGAATTTTACGAATTTTGGATTTTGGCATTCGAAGATTCTTAGTTTTTGGTTTTTTCAATAGAAATATTATGCCATAATCGTTATTAAAATACTGTATAATATTCAATTTTAATTATCAATCTTTGATTTGATTCATTTTTTTACCACGAAATTGTCCATTAGTATAAAAAAGCCGTAGCAATTCACATCTTCTAAGAGGTTTGTATTTTGGATGAAAATGTAAGACAAGAAATCAGAAAGTTTGCTTTACAAAATGCCTTTGAACATGAAGGAAAAACTCAAGATAAAATCGTATTATCAAAAATTCTTGGAACTAAACCTGAATTTCGTACCAAGGTTAAAGAAATTATTGGAGACATTTCAGAAATTGTTTCTTTGGTCAATCAAATTTCCTTAGAGGAGCAAAAAAAGGAAATTGAAGAAAAATTCCCTGAGCTATTAAAACCAAAAGAGAAAATTGCTGAGAGAGAAGGCCTGCCTCCATTGGAGGGAGCAATACAAGGTAAAGTAGTAACTAGATTTCCACCAGAACCAAATGGGTATCCCCACATAGGACACGCAAAAGCAGCTATAATTAATTCAGAATATGCAAAAATGTACAACGGAAAATGTATTTTAAGAATGGATGATACAAATCCAGAAGCTGAAAGAATGGAATACCATGCAGCAATTAAAGTGGGTTTGGAATGGTTAGGGGTAGAATTTGATATTATAAAAAGCACTTCAGACGATATGGAATTATTTTATGAGAAAGGAATTGAATTAATTAATTCTGGAAAGGCATACGTGTGTACTTGTAAGAGAGATATCATTAGCAAGAATCGAAGAGAACGCAAAGAATGTAAATGTAGAACCAGTGATATTAAACAAAATAATCAGAGTTGGGGGAAAATGTTTGAAAAGTTCAAACCAGGAGAAGCAATAGTTAGATTTCGTGGAGATATGAAGTCAGACAATGCGGTAATGCGAGATCCTGTATTGTTTAGAATCATAGATGAGAAACACTACACCAAAGGTAACAAATATCGAATATGGCCTAGCTACGATTTTTCAGTTGCCATTGAGGATAGTATTGATGGAGTGACCCATGCCTTTCGCTCAAAAGAATTTGAATTGCGAGAAGAACTGATTAATGCAATTTTGGATTCATTGGGCATGAGAAAACCCTATCAAGGATTTTTTTCTAGGCTCGAATTCAAAGGGATGCCCATTTCAAAACGAGTTTTAAAGCCACTAATCGAAGAAGGAAAAGTTTCATGGTATGATGATCCTCGACTCCCAACTCTTGAAGCGTTAAGAAGAAGAGGAATAAAGGCAGAGGCAATTAAGAAATTCATCTTATCGTTAGGATTAACCAAGGCAAATACTCTAGCGCCCTTTGATGCGTTAGAATCATTTAATCGAAAATTTGTGGATGCAGATAGTATCAGACTTTTTATGGTGAGAAATCCAAAAAAGCTAAAAATAACTGGTCTTCCCTTTTCATCAGTAGAAATTCCGAACCATCCAATAAAAGATATGGGAAAAAGAAAAATTGAGATTGATGAAAATATTTTGATTTCTGATGATGATGCTAAAATCCTCAAAGAAGGTTCTCAGATAAGATTACTAGGACTAGGAAATGTTACTATTACTAAAGTAAATGACGAATTTGAAGGAGATTTTATAGAAAATGGTGGAGTTGAAAATATTCAAAAAATCCAATGGATTCCACAAAAAAATTCTTGTGAAATTAAACTTCTTATTCCAAATCAATTGTTTATAGACGAAAAATTTAATGAAAACAGTCTTGAAGAATTAGAAGTTTTTACGGAACCACATTATCTAAAATTAAAAGAAGGAGAAGAAATTCAATTTGTTAGATTTGGATATTGTAGAAAAGATTCGCAAAACCAGGCTATATTTACTCACAAGTAGGTGATGGAATAATGAAGATTGCGAGATTATCATATGATAAGAGTGAGACATATGGATTTGTTCAAGGAGATAAAGTTGCAACAAAAGATGAAATCACTTACCATACAGGAGTTCCTATTCCTCAGAGTATCAAAGATTTTCTTTTTGATGGATGGTATGATGAAATTAAAGATAAGATAAAGGATCTTACCTATAATGAAAATATTGCAAATTTCAAATTACTGACTCCCATCCCAAACCCCAACAAGATAATTTGTCTTGCATTTAATTACACTGATCATGCCGAAGAGCAAGGACTTCAGACACCTGAGGATCCAGTCATTGTTCTAAAGCCCAGAACTGCCCTAAACAGCACAGATTCAGACATTGAATGCCCAGATTTTGTGACTCAGTTAGATTATGAGGTAGAATTGGCGGTAATTATTGGTAAAAACTGCAAAAATATTAGCCAAGAGGAGGCCAAAGAAGCAATCTTTGGCTACATGGTATTCAATGATGTTTCAGCAAGAGACATTCAATTCAAAGATAAACAATTTACTAGAGGGAAGGGATTTGATTCATTTGCTCCATGTGGACCATGGATAACTACAAAAGATGAGATTAAAGATCCTCAAAACCTAAAATTAATTACCAAAATCAACGGCGAAATTAGACAAAATTCATCTACACAAAAGATGTTCATAAAAATTCCCGAAATTGTTTCGAAAATAAGTAAAGCCATGACCCTTGAGAAAGGCGATATTATCTCAACTGGAACACCTGCAGGGGTCACGTTAAACAATCCAAATGCAATATTTCTTAAACACGGTGACAAAATAGAGATGGAAATTGAAGGCCTTGGAGTTTTGAGAAATACCATTAAAACTGTAAAAGGTTAAGATAGAAGTTTTTGCATCAAGTGAAATGAAATTTTACGTTCTAAATTTTTAAAATCAGGTAAAGTTTCTTTGGTTAAGATTTGTATCCTCTTGTATTTTTTTTCAAATCCAAAATTTTGTAAAAATGAAATAACATTCATAGTGTTACTTTTTGAACCGGCAAATAAAGTTACAATCAAAGTTTTTTCAAAATGTTCAGAATCTGCAAAAATAGCAATTGTTGGATTTTTATCTCTTTTAGAATAGACAATACAATTTTTAGAATTTAGAGAGGATAATGTTTGTTTGTTTAAAGGTAACCATCTCCATGATTTTACATAATGGGAAATTTTTTTATCTGGAATTTTATTTCCCAAGGAAATTTCATGAGATCTATTTTCTTGAGGTAAAAGGGAATAAAAATTCCAAATTTGATGTATTTTGTAGCCAAGATTCTGTGCCATTAAAAGAGATGGGGAATTTTGAGTATCAATTAACATTAATGAAAGAGGAATTTTTTTTTGTAGAGCCAATGACTCTAAGTGGATAATTAAATTTGAGGCTAAGCGTTGTCTTCGAAATTTTGAATTAATACGAATACCTTCAATCCAAATTTGATTTTTTGAAAATTTCCCATGACAAACACCTATTGGAATATCCTTCTCAATAACTAATAAATTTCCCTCAGATAACCAATAATCCCAAACATCTTTGATATAGTCTCCCCACAAAAAGGTGTTCTTACAAAATTTTAGAATATGTGGTTTGTCTGAAGGCTTTGCCGCTCTGATCACCATATCATACAAAAAAATATTAAGAATAATAAGTTAAAAGTGCTCATGGGAAAAATTGTTGCGGGAAAAGTTTCAGACATATCACCGGGTAAAATGATTAAAATTTCTGTAGACGGAAAGGAGATAATGGTTGCAAATGTCGATGGTGATTTTTGTGCGATGGATGATTCCTGTACACATTCTGGAGCAAGTCTTTCAGAAGGAGTTTTAGAGGGAGGTATTGTTACGTGTGGATGGCACAAGGCAGAATTTGACTGTAAAACAGGAAAATTAGTAAAATTTCCAGCAAAAATTAATGATGTAGCATCCTACAAAGTTACAACAGAATCTGATAACGTATTTGTAGAGGTGTAACTATATACTCCGAATTTCCCAATAAAGGTGTAAAATATGACAGATGATAAGGAAAACAAAGAATCTATGAAAGAGGCAATAGATACTCTAAATCAGATTGTCTCAAGCTCATCGACACCAAAAATAGTCAAAAAATCCTTAACGGATTTGATTACTGATTTAAAAAAGGAAGAATTTGCACTAGCAGTAAGAGCAGCCAATACAATTAGTTTGTTAGATGATGTTACACAAGATCCAAATCTTCCCTCATATGTTAGGACACAATTATGGCAAGCTGTCTCGAAACTTGAGAGCATAAGAGAATAAATTCCCTTTAGTCTTAATTTTACTAATGAAAATTGAAGAATATTTAGATTCTCTTCCCCAAAATTTAGTCAGCGGAGATGATGTTCAGCTATCTGAAAAATCGTTTCGGGAAATTTTTAATTTTATCGATTTAGGGAAAAATGATGTTTTTTATCATCTTGGATGTGGAGATGGATTAGGAGTAAAAATTGCAATAGAAGAATTCAATATTAGAAAGGGAATTGGAATTGATAATAATTGTCAAAAAATAGACCAAGCAAAAAATTTTTCTGGTGAATATCTCTGTGAAGATATAAAAAATTCAAATTTCTCTGATGCAACTGTGATATTATTTTGGTTTACAGATGAGGAAATAATAAAGCGAATGATTGAAAAATTTGAAAATCTAAAGCACGAAACTAAGATAATAACAATTTGGGGACCACTGCCTGATTGTCTTCCTCAAAAAGTTAATTTTCCATACATTATCAACACTGTTCCATTCAAAAAAACAAGTTCATTACAAGAACAGTTATTAGCAGTTTTTGGAGTTAAATGCGTTGATTTTGTAACGGCTTGGGAATTTGCTGAACGCTATACAAAGGCAATCGGAGATCCCAAAGTGAAAAACGATCGTTTTCTCACCATAATTCAAACACTTGTAATTTGGATTAATGCAAAGAATTTGGGAGTAGCATGTAGAGAGGAAATCCCAGAATCTATCAAAACCTATCTAAATATTATGAAAATGCATTTTGATATAGATTTTGAACATCTTTTAAAATATTAATTATTAACCCTTTTATTTTGTGTAGAGTAAGATAAAACATGGATGACAGAATAAACATTAATGTATCTGCTGTAGATTACGATAAAACTAGTAAAGCAATAACTCAAAAACTATCTCTACTTGAGGAAATGGTTCACAGTAAAGATGACTTTGTAATGACGGATTCTGAATTCGCTTTTGGTTGGCATTTTTTTGTGGTGAGCGTCAATAGATCACTGGTAGAAAAATTAGCTGAACAGATGGGTTCTGATTTTGATAGGCTAAAGGGAAAGGGAATGACAAAAAAGTTTCTCACATGGATTGCCAACAATATGGGGAATAAAGATCATCGTTTCAAGATGGCTATTAAAGAAGAGATGGAATCAAGTAAGTATGGTATTTTTTAAATTTAGTCAATAAAGAAGAAAGTAAATTTCAAATTCTAAAATTTACAAATCATTTTTGATTAGGCCCACAAAGTTTAGTTGAGTTTGATTTGTGTTACATTGAGGACATGTATCATATTCTTTTGGGAAAATAGCCTGGCAAAAAACACATTTTATAGTCAAATGTGAATCCAATAATCCTATTTCTTTTGCTTGTTCTATTAATTCCATTGAGGAGGATTGTTTTGCATTATTCATAATAAAATTTCCCTAAATTTTTGTGAGATTGTCATTGTTTAGATTTATCTTTGATTAATCTTGTGGTTTTCATTAGTAGAATAATTTGTTGATATTCAGCAAAATTGTTTAATTCTATTTTATCATAGTTCATCATTACCATTATGTGTTAAAATGATACTTAAGCCAGATCTTTTGTAATATAATTTTTTTACGTGTAATTAAAAATTCAAGCACTTTGTTTTTTGATGTAAAACAGATATGTTACACTGAAAGTCTTGTTTCATTGTAATCCTGAAACAATTATAACCAATTATTCATATTGATCATGTTTTTTGCACGGACATCCTGGATCTCGTATTTTAGGTGAAGCACACGAACACTGTTTACAACAACCAAATTTCATATCCAAATATTATTATCATATATGTATATTATAATAATTTGTTGTTCAGTTTAAAATACAAATTTTTAAATCAATTTTGCAGAATAGACATATCTATTCCACAGAGTAAACATTATTTCTGTATTCATATTTGAAATATTGAATTGTCGCCAAAACATACAAGAAAAATTGGAAGATTAAAGGAGTTTAAAATAGTGGATTATTCCCAAAAAATAATTAGAGAAGAAATTATAATTTAGAAATGACCCAAACCGATAACGAAAAATTAAACCAAGATTCAAATTCTAAGATTTGTGACTGTTATGATTGTGCCCACATAGGACATAAAAATTGTGGTTGTTGTTTATAGTCATTGTTTAGACAAAAATATCAAGGATGTAAAAAATAATTTTCTTGACATTCTTTACAGCAAAATTCATTGATAAAAAGTTCAAATTCCTTTTTACAATTTTTACATGGGATAAACATTAAAATCCCAACTTTGCTGATTGTTCTGCCTTTAGTCCCTTGTATCGATTTCTTATGGTAACTTCTGTAACACCGGCAGCGTCTGCAAGGTCTCTTTGAGTGATGGATAATCCATTTTTAATACAGGATAGATATAATGCAGTTGCTGCAAGACCCATCGGAGCTTTTCCAGCTGATTCTTTACTTTCTTGGGCGTCTTTTAGTACTTCGATTGCATAGCGTTTTATTTTTTCTGTGATCTCAAGTTTACTTGAAATCCTTGCAATACATTGAATTGAATCTACAACTGGCATCTTTAGCTCTAATTCATGGTACAGTAATCTGTAGGATCTTGCGATATCTTTCCGCTTAACATTTGCAGCACTTGCAACATCATTTAGTGTTCTAGGAGTTTCAGTATCTCTGCAGGCAGCGTATAATGATGCAGCAATCATTGCAGAAATGGATCTCCCCCGAATTAGTTTTTTCTCCAAAGCCTTTCTGTAAATATATGCAGCTTTCTCAAGAACACTTGAAGAAATCGTAAGTTTGTCTTTGAGGGTTCCCAACTCACCTAATGCCTGTCTTAGATTTCTGTCGGATGATTGAACTTGACTTCTACTATCCCAGGTTCGAAGTCTTTCAATAGTAACTTTCATTGATGAAGAAAGAGGTTTTCCAGATGAATCTCTATTAGATGGACTGATTATTGTGTATAATCCCTTGTCATGTCTTGTAAGAGATGTTGGCGTCCCAGTTCTGGATGGATCTGCACCACCATCTTTCTGAAAGGATCTCCATTCTGGACCTGATTCTGATGATTTACCAGAAACTACATAGCCACATTTTGCACAATATTGTTCTCCGGTGTCTACGTCTGTTAACATGGAATGTTTTCCGCAACGTGTACATGTGGATTCATTATTGAAATTATCTTTTACCATGAAACTGTGTCCTTACTTGTCACTAGTCTATCATCCAGTCCTTTTTACTGGGATTTCTATACATGAAACATTTCTATTTTTTCCATCTGAAGACTCAAGTGATTCAGAACTAATTTTGATTTCTCCAATTTCAAATACATTGGTTTTTCGTAGGAGTATTTGGGCTACATCTACTGCAGGTCCAATACTTAATCCTCTAGCCTTAATTGTTACAGCTGGCAATGCAGATAATTGAATAATTGCAGAGGTTACATATGTCATCAATGGTTTCTTTCCAATGAAAATTGTATCATTTACGTGCTCTAACATACATCATAGATTTTGATGTCTAATTTAAACTGGGTACGTGTGTATAGTCATGAATCCAAATAATTACGTCACTATATATCTAAATGAAACCAATCTAAAGCATGATTATCTGTGATAAATGTAACAACGAACATCATGATCAATGTATGGGGAAAGCAGGAATGTTTGATTGCGGGTGTATCTGTTTTAAAAAATAGATCTGGTTTTTTTAGATAACCAATAAGTGTAAAGATAAAAAAGTGAAGACTTGTTTAATCAAGAAAACAATAAAACCAAAATTTAATTCATTCTCATCCCCCCAAAAAATAATTATTCTATATAGTGGAGGCCGTCGAGATGACTTGTCAAGTTTGTTTAAGGCTCCCGCAATTTTTCTATTGAAAAAATTTCAGCGGGCCCTCGAGGGGAATCGAACTCCTGTCCGAGGATCCACAATCCTCTATACTAACCACTGTACTACGAGGGCCACGAAAATCCAAAATTCTTCATCTAGTAATAATC
>DATKZR010000026.1:0-3746 GCA_035527875.1 Nitrosopumilaceae archaeon
TGACCAACCGTTATACCTTAGCATTATACTTTGCCACCAAATCGTAATTATATTTCCAAAAATATCAAAAACACAAGTTCAACCGATGGAACTACAAATCTATTTTGAAGTGTTAACGAGTTTATCGACTGTCAGTAAAAATAGAATCCCCCCTTTCTACGCATGAAAAGTTGCCCTAATCCAGATTATAATACAGATTATGTTGAGTCAGGTTGAAAATTTTAGATGGTATGTTATTCGATTTATATTTCGTTGTGAGAATAATTTTTTATGAATATTGATGGAATGTATATGCTAAATACTGAAGAATATACCGAAGAAAAAATCCAGCAAGCCCTTGTAATATTGTATACAGATAGAAAAAATGAATTTCGTGAATTATCTGACGTAATTCTTGCTGAAAAAGCAAAAACAATGCCAAACTGGAAGGAATTTATTTTGAATTTTTGTTTAGATGTGGGAGATTCTTTCAAGACATGGACTGGTCAAAAACCCCCATCTGTAACTTCTCCACAAAAAGCTCTAACCCTTCTAAGACAGTTGGGAAAGGGTATGACATCGATGAATCAAATAACACATTTGCAAAACATAGCATACAATCTTTCAGCTGAATTCAAAGTGATCTATAAAAATCTAAAATAACCTCTTTTTCAATTCTCATCCTTCCCAAAAAATAATTTCAAATTAACATTTTCAATTAAGAAAATAAAAAGGAAAAACGAGGTTATTGAACTGAAATAGATTTCTTCTTTGGAACCGAGGTTGGTTTTGATTTTGGAAGCGTTATGTCTAATATTCCATCAGTAAGTTTTGCTTTTACATTTCCTGAAACCACATTTTCAGACAAAGGTAAAGTCCTATAGAAAGATACATGACTTCGTTCTTTTCTTAGATAGTTCTTTTTCTTTTCTTCGGATTCTTCTTTGTGTTCTGCTGATATCTCTAGTGAGTTATCGGCAACTTCTACTTTGATCTCGTTCTTTTTTACTCCTGGCACATCCATTTTCACACGAAATTGATTTCCTTCATCAATTATGTCACATGATGTTTGAGGTAAATGTGGCATTTTGGGAAAGTGAACAGATGAAAATGCTTTCTCCATATCTCTTCGAAGGGTTTCAATCGACTTGTCAATATCCATCCAACTTGATGTCCAAGCTGATGCTATTCCAGTTTCTTTCTTTTGTGGTTTTGATTTTGCCATGTGAGTTAGCTATGAAAAAAGTAATAAGTAAATATCCCTAATTCTCATATTTGAAAATCACATGTATGAAGAATTCTATGTCAATTTGCATCTAAATTGAATCTGAGAACCTTCAAAATTATGTGAATAAAACAATTATAGAAATAACAATCAATGCAATTCCTGCCACAATTATTACACCTTTAAAGAACATTCAGAACCACGTCAATCATTTTTGTAGATTATTTGACTGTTATTGAACCATTTGCCCAAGGATGTATCATACAGAAATAAGCATATTCTCTAGATTCATCAAATTTATGTGAAAAGGTCTTGTTAGGTTTTATCAATCCACTATCAAACTTTTCATCGGGTCCGTTAATGATATCTCCACTGGTAACTGTATGAACAGATGAATCATCATTTCTCCAAATAATTTCGCCCCCTTTGAAAATTATTAGAGATGATGGATCATAACATTTGTCAACCTCTTCACATCCTGGAATTGCAGTACCTTTTGGAATACTTACCAGTCTTGAGGGCAGTTTTGAAGTAGTTAATTCTTTTGAGAGATCTATTATCTCTTCAGCTGATTGTTTGCCCTTTTCAATTATCTGTTCTGCATCCTCAGCTGTCTGTTTTACATCTTCTATGGTCTTTTTTACAATTAACATTTCTGCAATCATTTCTTGGTTTCCATCTTTAATGGGAGTTGTTTTAGATTCTGAAACATCAGATACAAAACTAGAGGAAAACGCAACAAATCCAACTCCAATAATTACTACAACAATAGAAATTACAATTCCTGCTTTAAAAAACAAAAACCCTTGGAAGTACCTCTCAGTAGGACTTTTAGGAGTTATCGCAATCGGACTTTTAGCACCTGCACAAGCAGCTCCAGGTGGCGCCCTTAGTGGCTGGCAGCTAGCAGTAGCTGACTTGCAGACACAAGTGGATGCCGCAGTTGGTGACTTTCGGGGACAAATTGATGCACTAGTTGCAGATTTGGCTACTGAAGCATCAGATAGAGCAGCAGCAGATACTGCCGAAGAGTCAAGAGCAACAACAGCAGAAGCTACAATTGCAAGTGATCTGGCAACACATGTCAGTAATGATGATGATTTGGATTCTACAAATGAAATCCAGACACTTTCTGGTACTGGCGCAGTTGTTCTAAGTTACGGTGGAGGTGTTGTACCTTGTAAAGATATTACAGGAGATTCAAGCCTTTGTGATTCAGACGATGCAAACACTACGTATACTGCAGGGATTGGATTAACACTTGGTGGTACTGTATTTAGCGCAGATACTGCAACTCTACAAAAACGAGTAACAGGTACATGTCCTGCAGGCCAATCAATTAGAGTAATTTCTGCAACCGGTACAGTGGCTTGTGAAGTAGATACAGATACAAACACTACATATGATGAAACAGACTTTGCAACAAGCGGTCAATCATGTACATCAGGTCAAGTTGTAACTGGAGTATCAGCTAGTGGTGCAGTAACATGTGCAACAGATGCTAATTCTGGATTTCCGTCAATGTATTCTGTACAACAAATAAAATCGATCAATGGTCTTTCAGCTAAATCTTTCGACCCTAGATGTGATGCAGGAGACATAATGATGGATTGGGGCATCGGTGGTGGAACTGATGGCCTAAAAAGAATTAGCCATGCAGCTTATACTGGAACGGGGATCAACATAGACATATGGAATGGTGCCGCAAGTTCTTCTAATCACGATGTGATCATAAGATGTCTTGACTTCGGAACAGCACACGTTCCATATCCCTTTTTTTCTTTTTTATTCTAAACTCGACAAACTAATTTCATATCTTCTTTGGGTCATCTAATGGAAAGCAAAACGGAGTTGAAATGTTTCTCTCATTCAATCTAACATCAGTTAGTTTCCCCCACCAATGACGGCCTCTATCACCATTTAGCTTCAATCTTTTCTTTACCGTAGAGAATGAACCAATTTTATCTAGTGTTCCTTTCTTGATGTTTTGTTTGATAGTTCCCACTTTTGTTTTCTCAAACTCATAGTAGAGACGACCCTTTGAATCCACCTTGGTTTCTTTGTGAATGATTGTTTCATCACCTAATTGTCCAATACCGCGAGATTTCTCAAACAATCCATCTTTGGAATAAAATCCACTTTGCAAAGCGTATATCGAACCCTCAAAGTCTAGGGAGAATTCCCCTAGTTTCTTTGAATCTAGGTTTAGTTTCTTGGTAGTAGTGATACTATCAGTATACATCATTACAATTTCTTTTCCCATGGATTCTAACTATATGTTTGACGCAACTGCTAGTAATGTTGTAGGTTTAGCCAAGTCATATTGGTAATTTCATAGTTCTTTTTTAAATAACAGCCACCTAAATCGGGGTTTTTATTTTAGTACGTTTTAAAACAAAGCGAAATGGGATTATTGTACACTAAACTGTATGTAGATTTTGAACCAGATGAATGGAAACAAATTTCAAACGTGCCAGTAACATTTGAATCTCTAAAAGACGACGTTCATCTTGAGGTAATGGATACTTCGAAAAACTCATGC
>DATKZR010000027.1:0-2567 GCA_035527875.1 Nitrosopumilaceae archaeon
ATATGTAACATTGTTTGCAAGACTTGGAAAGAGCTATCCTAAGCAACTCATTTATGCAAAAAAAACCAAAAACAATAGCTATATTGTTTATCCTTGGGATAAATTAGAGTACAAACGACTAAAAAAATACAGTATGTGAACTAATGTGTGATATAATGCTAGAAAACTGAAAAAAATTCAAAAAATAATTTAAAATAAAAATTACCTTTCCAATAACGCTCGTCTAAAAATATTAAAAAAAATTTTAAAGAAATGCATTTTTGGAATTAAATTTTATCCGTATCTGACGTGGTTGTGATTAACCTTGGAAGCAATTCTTCTGTTAGTTTTTCAAAATATATTTAAATTTTCTTGCCATTTTTTACCCTAAATTTGATGGTCATAATTTTTATTAATCGATTTTTAGCTTGGATTGAAACATATTACTATTTCAGCTAATAAAGATATAAGATAATTTTATGCGTACATACGTTTGATGACATATGAGCACATAGAATTTGAACAGTATATCCAGTCAAAAGAATTCTTTGATTATTCACCATCCAAACCACTGCCAGAAATATCTCAAACTTTGGAGCCTGATGTGCAAAGACCCACTCCTTCCACATCTGATTATTTGGTTACCTTCTCAACTCGTTCTCAGAGTTATTGTGTAGGATACGTGGATATTGTAAACTCTACCAAGATCTCTGCGAGTTTGTCCTCTGAGAAGATGTCTCAATATTATGAGATATTTCTAAACTCCATGTCCAAAATAATTGAAAAATTTGGAGGCAAAGTAATCAAAAATATCGGAGATTGCCTACTCTATTATTTCCCATCTGTCAACTCTTCCGAGGATGGAATTACAAATTGTTTAGACTCTGGCGTTGCAATGATGGGTGCTCAAAGTGTAATCTCTGAAGAATTGGCCTTGAAAAAACTTCCAAAACTGCGGTATAGGATCAGTTCTGATTTTGGAACTGTAATTCTAATGAATACGAGTCTTTCTAATTCAGTTGATTTGATAGGGCCTCCAGTAAACATGTGTTCAAAGATTAATCGCTATGCGGGTGATGACGAATTTGTTATTGGACATGATTTGCATCAAATTAGTAAAAAAGTTTGTGGGTATAAATTTGAAGAAATTCAAAGTTGCGATGTAGGATTTAGGTATTCTTATCCTGTATACAAAGTGATTGCTAATTGACAATCCTAAAATATTTTATTCTTTTAATTTTGATTCCTGGAAAGCAGTAGAGTTTTTCCAAGATTCTTCAAAATAATCCATACACCAATCCCTGAACTCGGGTTCTGTGCTAAACAACATTTCACTAAAATCCTGTTCACCATCTACTCTTTGGAAAAATACGCCGGCTTCTTTGTCTGTAACTAGCAATCCTACGGATTTGTTTTTTGATATTTTTCTCTCTAATTTTTCTTCAACTATATATTTTTGAAAATTTCTTTCCTCAAAGATCTTTTTTCTATCGTCAGAAATTATTGCCGTTTCAGAAAATATTGATTTAATCTGTACATTATTTTCAAGTTTGTTTGAAATTATGTCGATGATATCTTTAGAATATGGAACTTCAAATAAAATGTTGTAAATAAATTTATCTGCGTTCTCATGTATTTCCTTCCATTTTTCTAAGACCTTTACGAATCCTTTGATCTTTTTTTTACTTTGAAGAGCACCAATTCTTTGGATAAATTTTGGTTTAATATGGTTTAATGTATGTGAGTTAAAAAAATCTTTATTCTCTGAAATAAAACTAATTGATGGAATTTGCGTTAGGGCCACATATCCATAAGTTGTTAAACCATAGTTTCCATCTGAATTTTTTACGATTAAACCACTTTTTGATAATCTTCCTACATTTCGATGAACTTCTGGATTGGATGCATCTAACATTTTTGCTAATTTTGAGATATTGAGATCTTCTTTTTCCAAATTTTTAAGGATGTTTAATCTCTGCTCACTTGCTAATTCTAAAAAATCACCAGCGATTTTCTCGGAATTTAAAGTCACTAAAAATACTGTGATTGAAAGTATCTAAATATTCTTTGGTAATTTCTATGATTCAGGTCAACTGTTCTCACATTTGTGACATGTTCCTCGTAATCCATTATATCTAAGATCCTTAACTAAGACTACTTTTGAATTACATATCGTGCATAAGTCAAAAATAACAACAGGCATATCTAGAATTGGGTTAAATTTGATATAAATTTAGTTTCAACACAAAGCTAATTTTTACCAATTTCAGCTGATTTATTTTTCGCCCACTTGCATCATTTTTCTCAAACCTGCACACCTGTTTCGAATTGTCACCTCTGTAACTCCTGAGGCAATCGATATTTCTTTTTGTGATTTTACTTCTCCCATACTGATACATGCCAAATAAAGGGCCGCTGCTGCTATTCCCATAGGATCTTTACCTGCTACTATGCCTAGTTTTTTTGCTTTTTCTAAAATCAATATTGCTTTTCGTTTACTCTTTTCAGTAAGCTTTGCGATACTAGCAATTCTTGAAACCCCTTTAACCGGGTCTACTACTGGCATCTTTAGTTCCAATTCTCGGAAA
>DATKZR010000028.1:0-4634 GCA_035527875.1 Nitrosopumilaceae archaeon
TACTTCATTTTTTCTGTAAAAATTAAAAAATATGAAGTTTAAATTTATTTGGAACTTTTTTTAACAGTTCCATGCTCGTTTTTTACAACTTACACAAAATAAATTTAGTTCTGGTTGTTCCTTTGAACAAAATTTACAGATTAATTTTTGATCTATTGCCACTAATGACAACAAAGCAGGGTTTGGTATTAAACATAACTTACTGTAACATTATTTTTAATACAAAATCAAAAATTATATAAATTAGTTCAAATTTTGATTTTACAAAGTTTTTTCTGATTTAATTTCAAAGAAAAAAATTAAAATTTTTTCTCAATCTCTAAATTTTTTCTGTAGACTAGAAAACTACTACCTTTTTTGCAGCTCTAGTTTTTTTGATTTCTTAACTGTATGAATTCTTATCAAATATCTATCTGCATAATCTCGGACAAAACTAATCATGAATTATTTAGGATGCCACATATGGTTTTCCCATAAATTTCCATTTAATGCAATATTTGTTATGAACTTTGTATTAAACACAAAACAATATCCAATGCTTGATATTTCCTATGAAAGAAGAAATAGATACTTTAATGCACCAGAAAGATCACAAGTTAAAAAAAATAAAAAGACATTTCTCAAGTGGTTTGCAAAACGATACATCCAAGAAAATAAACAATATCTAGAGTAATTTTTTATATTTTTAACAGGCAAAGAGCAATTCAAAGGTAACTTGTCCCTTGCAAGATAACTTCTATGAGAAGTAAAGTTTCAAAGGTTTTACCAGTCTTTGTCTTGTCTGTCTTTTATGTACTTGTAAAGTCTATAGTTTGGATCACTTTTAGGCAGTCTTGCGCCAGGTGGTAGTTCTAGACTCTTCTTTATCTTTACAACGTTTTCTTCCCACCATTCTTTATCAATTGTAGCCCCCACAATTTCAGGCAAAACTAGCATCATGTATTCTGTTTTGTATCCCCTTCGTCCTTTTGAACTAGTGTGAGGATCCACAAGTCCAGTGTTTTCCAAGTCTTTTAAAAGCTCAGAGAATCTACGATAAGATACTGGATTTTTTCCAATTATTTTTTTATATGTCTCATACAAAGAAGAAGTAGAGTGCCAGGTTTTTTCAAGACCATATGTTTTTTTAGCCAAAGCCATAAATATTACTCTACTATGGTGTGACAAGGTCTTTAGAACATCATCTATTCTGTCTTTTTGTATTTTCTCTAATGCTGCATCAACATGACTTTTGGCAATCTCTTTTTTCTCCTGTCCTGCAATCTCAGAGGCAACTCTGAGCAAGTCTACTGCTCTTCTTGCGTCACCATGCTCTAAAAAACTAAGATTTGCACAGTGTTCCAAAACTTTTGGATCTATCTGTTTTTCAAACGCATCATCTGCTCTGAGTTTTAAAATCTCAAAGGTATCATCCCTTGAATAAGGTCTAAAGAATATCTCAGAGTTTCCAATTCTTGATCTTATTCTGTCATCAAGTTCATAGTCACTTAGAACATTATTTGATATTGTAAATATAATTAAATAATGACCTTTCTCTTTTAGTTCTGACTGCATTTCTACTAGTTTGTAAACAAAATCAGAGGGGTTTCCACGTTTATCATAAAATAAAACATCAAACTCATCTAGAGCCAATACAAGTAATTTTGTTTTCTTGTCAAACGAGTTTAGAATCTCTTGCTGAATCTTTTCCATTGCCTGGTTCATTCCCTGAGCACTTTTTAGACTTGGGCAGTCAAGTGAATTGAGTATAAGATTTGCACCGCCAAAAACTGTCTTTGCTTTTCTTAGGTTCACAAAACACAGTTTTATCCCTGGAATCTGGTTGCAGACATATTTTACAAGAGTTGATTTTCCAGTGCCACTGCGACCAAAAATTGATACTAGTGGCACAACATGTCCGTCTTTGTATCCTAAAAGATACCTTACTAGATCTTCTACCTCAGTTGTCCTGCCTACAATCTTTGAGGGTAAAATGGATGTATCAAAGGCAGATTTGTTGGGAGAATCCTTTTGTTCTGCATTTACTTTGTCAATTATTTTGTCTAGCCAATCATCATTCATATATTACTCCACTAGAAACACATATATAAATATATTTTACGCCTAAAATTACACACTCAAATTCAAACTAGGCACGAATATCAAATATCTATAATGAGGCAAATTCCCATTATCCCACAAAAATTTTACCATAATTAAAAAATTAATCATAAAATTCATGGTTTACCTGGTTGTAATATGAAATGCCAAGGGCTATTTTTGTTTCAAGTTTTTCTTGTCGATTGCAATTCACGTTACACAAAAATGATCGTTTTTATATATTTTAGTATACCATAGTATATCGCGGTATAATGTCTACAATGAAACTTTCAGTTAAAACAAAAAAACTGCTAGAGAAAAGAAAAAACTATCCCAAAGAACCGTTAGAGCATGTCGTAGCTAGACTGCTAAACATTACTCAAGAAGAGGATATACTAAGCCCATCTGTTATCAAAAATATAGAAGAAGGTATAGCAGACATCAAGGCAGGACGTGTGTATACATCAGAGCAGGTCAAAAAAAAGATAGGACTAAAATGAGTTGGTATGGCAAGTTATCTGGTCAGAAAAATCTGTAAAACAATTAAAAAAGTTTGAGAAAAAAAGTTCACAGCGGATTTTTGATGCAGTTTTAGGCTGTGTAGATGATCCATTTAGAAATGTAATTAGACTTACCAATTCCCCATTTTACCGATTGCGTGTAGGAAATTACAGAATAATTTTAGATTTGCAACAAAGTAAAGTGATAATCTTTGTAATTGAGGTTGACCATCGAGGGAGAATTTATAAAAAATAGTTTAAAGTTTACTACTCTAGTTACTTTCTGCTATACATTAAAAAAATTATCTACAGGTATGCGCTCACTAATATCTGATATTATACTTGCCACTAATTCGACTGGGGTTAATTACAAATGTCAAAATTTCAAATAAAGGATAGAAAAGTTTTCTGCAGAGCCTTTTGATGTTTCTAAAATATTACAACTTTACCAAACGTGATGCTGAATCTTCAAGATAAAATGTACTTTTAATATAGTATTGTAGGATTTATTTTTCTGATTTTTCCAAAAATACTTGTCATTTTTTACCACTTATTTTAGGCTCAAATTAGGCCTGGCTAAATGAAAAGTCTCAAATTTAAAAAACTAATTGTTTACATAATGGCAGGTTTGTTAAATTATCACATTGAAAATAGCTTGCATTCCTGCCTATAATGAGGAAAATTCCATCTCAGAGGTGATAAAAAATTCATTACCACATGTAGATAAAGTAATAGTTTGCGATGATGGCTCAACTGATGACACTGCAAAATTAGCACGGGAGGCAGGGGCTATAGTAATTTCGCAAAGTAATCAAGGGTACGGCGCTGCAATCTCATCTTTATTTGATTATGCAAGAAAAGAAAATGCGCAGATTATGGTTACACTAGATGGTGATGGACAACACAACCCAAACCAAATTCCATTACTAGTCAACACCATTACAACTCACAACGTCGATGTGGTAATTGGTTCTAGGTTTCTTGATGATTCCACAAAAGCATCAGGATACCGCAAGACTGGAATTAAAATTATAACTTCAGCTTCAAACTATGGAACAAACTTTAAGGTTTCTGATTCCCAATCTGGATTTCGAGCATATTCAAAAGATGCAATTGATGCGATCCATCCAACAGAACAAGGAATGGCAGTATCTACTGAAATATTACTAAAGATTTCAAACAAGGGCTTGTCAATGGCCGAAGTCCCAATTACAATATCATATGAAGGGGATACCTCAGAGCAGAATTCCATAACTCATGGAGTGGGAGTTTTGATAAATACAATAAAGTATGTCTCAATAAAACACCCCCTACAATTCTATGGTATTCCGGGACTGGGATTAATTGTTGTTGGATTAATTTTGGGCGGAGTATTTTTAGAGGCATACCTGAATGACCAAACAATATTTTATGGATCTCTTTTAGGATCAGTTCTGCTGTTTTTGTTAGGTGCAATACTTTCAGTTACTGCAATCATTTTGTTTTCAATGGCAAATCTAATCCGAGATAGATACTAGATTTTAAAAGATTTATGCTATTGACACTTTAAGCTTACTAGAAACTTATCCTCAGTGGTTAATTACTTTACAACAAGATTTTTTTTATGATCCCGTTAAAGGCAGTATTTGTAATTTCTGTCCTAATTTCTGGTTTGATATTTTCCCCTTCCTATTCTTTTGCTCAAAGTAATCAAGATAATTCCCCTCTATCCTCACTTTTTGAGATAATTAGACAGCTTTTCTCTTTTGAAGACGAATCATCTCAGGCTATAACTGAGTTTGGGCCAGCAGTCATACTTCATACTGGGGGTTCTTCCTCAACTTCAGATACTACTGAAGATAATATTCTGCCAAAAGCAAATGCGGGAGCAGATCAAACTGTATTAGAGTTTGCAACTGTAACCCTTGATGGTTTAAGCAGCACTGATGTAGATGGAACTATAGCATCATACCACTGGACTCAAATCTCAGATCCTTCAGTAGAACTATCTTCAACATCAGATGCAAATCCAACATTTGTTGCACCCAAAGTTGAATCAGAGAATCTTATACTTCG
>DATKZR010000029.1:0-12159 GCA_035527875.1 Nitrosopumilaceae archaeon
AAACGCAGGAGGATCTATCCGAGTGACAGGAGATAATTTTGGTTCCTCACAGCAATTGGATTTTTTTATCAATTCTCAGAACATGGGGCCATTTAATACCGATAGTGAAGGTCACTTTATGACAACTTTTCAAATTCCAGAAAACCAAAAAGCTGATAGAATAGATTTTTTTGTTAGAGATAAGATCGGACAAGAATCAACCATTAGTCTTAGATTAGACGACAAAGGTACCCAAATACCAGACCCAGGAATTGTGAAACTTACAATTAAAGGAATACCAAATGTAATGTACAGGGGTGACTTTTTGGAGATATTTGGAACTGGTAAACCAGGAAGTGCCATAACGGCATCAGTCAAAAATCCAGACAATGAAGTAATCAACACTAGAACCGCTGAAGTTGATGCAAAGGGAACTTGGAAATTACCAGAACCAATAATTGTGCCTCTTGACGCTCCTTTTGGGAAGTATAGTGTAGAGATCTCAGATGGAAGAGAAAATATATTACAAGCATGGGTAGTGGAATCATCTAAGGTAATCGTAATAGCTCCAACGAAATTAAAATTTGTGCCAGGTGAGACTCTGAAATATAATGGAACAGCATTGCCAAATCAACCAATAGAATTGATTCTTGAGGATCCTTTGGGTATTGAAAAGATTTCAGACATATTTCAACTTGATGATACAGGAATCATAGAGTTTGAATATCCCACAACTGCTAATGTGGACAAAGAGGGAACTTGGACTTTAATTGCCACTCAAGGAAAACATAAAGAATTAATTTATGTAGGATTGGGAGAACTTCCATCGATTCCCGTAAATTTAGAATTTGATAAGCTAAATTATAAAACAACAGAAGATGCAATAATTACACTTTCGGGAAAAGCCTCAGAAGCATTAAGTCTGTTAATAATAGATCCCTCCGACAAACCTAAAGGAGATGCCATTCAGATTACCTTAAAAAATGATGGAACAGGCAGTTACACTTTGGATCTTGATGGATATTCCTCAGGAGTTTATTCTGCCGTAGTTAGCAAGGGAACTACAAAGAGTACTGAAGTTTTTACAGTAGGTCTTCAAACAGGATCTGGTGAAATTACCATTGGAACTACCAAATTAAGTTATGAACCAGGAGACCCAGTTTTAATTTTAGGTGAAACAAAACCCAACATTCTTCTCACATTAACACTAATTGATCCAGATAAAAATGAGGTAAAAGAAAAATTAACTTTCTCTGACAAACAAGGAAAGATTACCGAAAGTTCCTTTAGAATTCCTTCTGAAGCAAAACCTGGAGTGTGGACCATTAACGCCAAAAGCGGGTCCAATTTTGATAATGTAGAATTTGAGATAACTGCGGTCCAAGCAGAAGGTTTAGCCATAACAGTTGAAGATGGAATAATAATACCAGGAATAGGAAAAACCATCACAATCAAGGTGGTAGGTGCACAACATACGGTAGAAATTGAAATTGTCTCAGATAATGGAGAAATAATCGAGGAATTGAATTTTCCCTCCTCAAGAGACGGTAGAATAATTCAACCTTGGGTCATTCCTCCAGGGACAGAACCTGGAACTTACACATTCAAAGCAGCAGACCCCTTTGATGATGCTGAAACGACATATTTCCTAAAGTAACCTCAAACAATTTTATTTCGCTTTATTTCTAGTCAATTCATGAATCTTAAAGATAAAATTTCAGAATATCCTAATTTTCCTAAAAAAGGGGTTTTATTTCGGGATTTTAGTCCCCTTTTGAAGGATCCTTCTGCATTATCATTTATTGCCGATGAATTTACAAAATTTTTTCATCCTAAAGATATTGATTTGTTTGCAGGAATTGAATCAAGAGGATTTTTACTTGCAAGTATTCTTGCTGTTCGATACGATAAAGGGATGATCATGATTAGAAAGGCCAATAAGTTACCAGGAAAAACAACAAAGTTATCATACAAAATTGAATATGGTAAAGATATCATTGAAATTCAAAAAGATGTGATAAAGGAAGGACAAAGAATTGTTATTTGTGATGATTTACTTGCCACAGGAGGGACTGCCAAAGCATCTGCTAAATTAATTGAGAAGGTCGGAGGAACGATAACAGGGTTTGCATTTATTATAGAATTAACCGACTTGGGAGGAATAAATGAGATTGGAAAATACAAGTGTAAATCATTGGTGAAATACTAGTGGAAAATGATGTAGAGATTGGAATTTTCGGTGGAACCGGAATTTATGATTCAGGTTTACTTGAAAATCCACAAGAAATTACCGTTGATACACCATATGGTAAACCATCAGATTCAATAACAGTAGGAGTGTTCAAGGGAAGAAAAATTGCTTTTTTGCCACGACATGGAAAAAAACATAGCATTGCCCCAAACATGATAAACTATAGGGCAAATATTTGGGCTTTCAAAGAATTAGGAATTTCAAGGATTATCGCCCCCTCAGCTGTTGGAAGTTTGAAACAAGAGATCGAGCCTGGTCATTTTGCCTTACCAACACAGTTTTTGGATTTTACCAAATCAAGGATAGGATCCTTTTCTGAAGAGGGCAGAGTTATTCATATTTCGGTAGCTGATCCATTTTGTCCAGAATTGCAGGAATCAATAAAAAAGACGGTAAACGAACTGGCTGAAAAAATTCACAATGATTGTACTTATGTATGCATTGAGGGTCCAAGATTCTCAACTAAAGCAGAATCCAAATTCTATAGGACCACAAATGCAGATATTATTGGAATGACCCTAGTTCCTGAATGTCAGCTTGCAAGAGAAGCTCAAATGTGTTATGCATCAATATCGACAGTAACTGATTATGATGTATGGGCAGAAAAACCAGTAACTGCTAAGGAAGTATTAGATACGCTGGGGAAAAATGTTGAAAAAACAAAAAAAATTTTGGCGGGTTTAATCGAAAATATTCCTGTTACAAGGGGATGTCATTGCGCCGCAGCCTTAGGAGAGGCAGAATTTTAGTCATCAACAACTATAATGTATAGTGACTTTATCGCTTCGGTCTTTAAGTAATTCAGAAAAAAACACAAAACAGATGCAAATTCAGAGCATTGAAGACAAAATAACTAAATTTCTTGAGAGAAAGTTTAGAGCATCTCGCAGTTTCTCTACAAAAAACACCTACAACTCTGCATTAAGACAATTTATGAAATTCCTAGACGTGCAATATAGTCTTGATCTTGAACAACTGTTAAAAAAAATAGGAATAAAAGATACGGATCCAGTTGAAGTCTTGGATAACTTTTACTCGTTTTTGGCCCAATACAAACGAGAAAATTCAGAGAAGATTGGATATAGTAATCATACAATATGTGACTACATCACAGTAGCAAAGGAATTTCTAAATGGTGAGGGATGCAGAATATACAGCGAGGATATCAAGCAGAGATTTAGACTTCCACGAAAAATCTATGTCTATGAAAAAGGATTGACAAAAGAAATCATCAACAGAATAATCAGACTGGCAAATCCTAAACTTGCAGCATCTGTACTGATTGCTTGTTCCAGTGGAATGAGAATAGGAGAAATTGTACAGCTTCGACTTGCCGATATTGCTTTTACGCCAGATCCAGTCACAATTACTATCAGGGCAGAGACTACAAAGACCCAGGAAACTAGAATTACTCACATTTCATCAGAAGCTGCCAGTGCTTTGAGGGATTATCTTTCCAGACAAAATCCACCCAAAAAAAATGAAGAGTATCCGTTTTTACTACAACATGAAGACAGGTTAAGACGCCTCAGGGAGCGACTGGAGAAAAATCAATACAACAATAACGGTCTTAAAAAAATGGATGAGAAAAATATCAAGATTTTAGAGCTCAATCTCAAAAACATAACCAAAGAGGAAAGATATGCCAAAAGTGTACTGTCCACAAATCACAATCTAGAAAAACAACTATCCAATCTCATTAAAAACATTCCAGAACTTGATATGAAAAACGAAAATGGCAGAAACTCTATTCACTTTCATGCATTTCGTGCATGGTTTAAGACTCAGGTAACTGATGCTCATCAATCAGATTTTGCAGAAGCCTTGATGGGCCACAAGAGCCTAAGATTACTATACTATAGACAAAATGACAAAGTACGGGCCAGAACCTATCTTGATGTCGAACACGCAGTTACAATATCAGATACTGAAAAAATTGACAGAAACTATTCAGATATGCAAAAGGACAATTCAGAGTTGAGAGGAATTGTGGATTCATTATCAAAACAACTAAGAAATCTTGAGAAGAGAATTGAGATAAATTGATTTTTGTTGTTTTCAATCCATCACGAATAGAATCTAAAGTGTAAACGAGTTTATCGACTGTCAGTAAAAATAGTATCCCCCCTTTCAGGCGTCAAAAGTCCTACTAATCCAGATTATAATATGGAGTTGGGTTGTTGGAGATTAGTTATATCAATAATCTGCGTTATAATGGCGTGAGAGAGTTAATTGGATTAATTTTTTTAATTGTAATTTGTTCCGTTTTTTCATTTAGTTTTGAATTCGCCTTTGGGTGTACTTGTGATTCAGAAAGCTTGGATGTGTATTTTGCACGCTCTGATTATGTTTTTTTGGGAACTGTTGAAAAAATTGAATTAACCAATACTACGTATAATGATGTTTTTATCAAAATCGACCGTTTTTGGAAGGGAATAGAAACCGAAAATGTTGTTGTGCAAACTCTTTTTAGTACAGATGCATGTGGTTATTCTTTTTCACAAAATCAGACTTACTTGGTATTTGCTAGAGAGTCAACAAGTGGGCCTGTTACATCATCATGCAGTGGAACTAATACTATTGAAAATCTTGAGCCAGGTTGGCGGTTTCTAATGGATAATGATCTGCTCTTTTTACAAAATACCTGGATTGAACAAATATTTTTTCGATTTTGGGCTTTGTGGGTGCCTATAATAACTGTAGTTGGGTTTCTTATTTATTTCAAGAAAAGAAAGAGAACTAAAGATCCTAAATTCATAAAAAATCAGAAGGACTATGAATAAAAAAATAATTTATGGTATCATTTTTTCAATTATTTTTTTAATAGGATTTCCTGTTCAAGAAAGTTTTTCGCAATATATGGGATCAGTCAATCCAGATCAATGGTCTATAGCCACTGAATCTGCCGTACATGAACTCAGCATAGATGTTTTTTTTCAAAATTCAACCATTCTAAAGGAGAGTATCAAAACAAGGATTTCAAAGGCACCAGAAGACTCTTTGCCTCCAACATTTCATGTTAGAATTCTTTATGATGTAAACAAAAATGAAGACATTAGGCATATGGATTCAGTCTACAAAGTAGATTTTGGCGCATCTTTTAAGAATCCAGATAATGCAACGCTTGAAAAAATATATGAAAATGAATATCTTCCTCCAAACCAAATCAAAAATAAAAAATTTGAAGAATTTGAAAGTTACCTAACTGGCATGTTACAAAACATAATGTGCAGACAAGGTTTTGAAAACATCATAAAGAATTCTGATGGTTCTTCTGTTTGCGTAAAACCCGAATCCATTCTAAAATTAGTTGAACGTGGATGGGCAGAAAAATCAAGACCTGAATCGAGAGTTTTTGGAGAACCTTACCTTGGAAGTATTGAGAAATTTGAAAATATTTTACCTTTAAACTCTTCCTTACGGCTGATAAACGTTCAGTTTGACTATGAAAAGGAAATAATCAAAGCTGTTCAAGAATATCGCGGAAAGGATGGAAAGGGACAAAGTATAGTAGAATTATTGCAAGAAGAGATTGAAGAAAAATATTCCCAAAATGAATTGAATCATCCTGACACAGAAATGGGTTGGCATGGATACGGAGCAAGTTCTAGAGAATTAGGGAGTTACCACATCTATTTTACTATCAAAACTCCAGATGAAAAATCACATTATCTTTGGGGAATTAAATCAACCCTCAAAAATATTTTTCCTACTACTAGTATTGCAGTTTCAGATAACCAAAAAGCAATTGATATTTTGTACATGGTTGAAGAAAACTAAATTCACCTTTTTTATTTTCATCCTTCCTAGAAAAATAATTCATAATCCCACTATGGATTACGCATAGATTAAAAAGCAATTTTATGAGTTTAATTCTAAATGAGCATATCTAAGCAATCCATTCCGATAAAATACTTCATATTTTTTATTTTAGGATTATTAATCCTGAATTTTATTGTAAGTGTATACATTCCAGTTTTGGAATATGCATCAAAGGATGGAGTTTCACAATATGTAGATCAGGTTTTTGGTAGCAAAACAGCTTGGTTCATTGGAAGTTGGATTTTAGTTGCTCCCACAGGCATTGTTTTAATTCCAGTAGTTCCATCTTCTCTTCCACCTTCTAGCATCTGGGTATTTTTACGAATAGTATTATGGACACTCGCAATTTCTTCTATTCCATTAACCGTAAAATTAACCCCTAAACTTCCTAAAGTAGCTAGTATTTTTGTAGCATATTTTGTGTCTGTTAACATTGCGGCAATAGGATTTATTGTTTGGAGTCCAGATTCTGGACATTAATTTTTTTATTTTTATCCTTTCCAAAAAATAATTTTAAAATCCCTTAAGGGGAAAATACAATCCAAAATAAGAGAGAACAAATAAGAAAAGTCAGATAAAATTACTATAAAGTTTATTTAGTCATCAACAAAAGATTCTCTTTTCAACCCTTCGGGAAGAGTAAGATCACCCTGTAAAAGATTTTTCTGTAAATTCATTATCACATCATCAACATTGTATCCAAGTGATTCTAGCTCTTTTTCAGTAGTTTTTGAGATTTTTGCTCCAATATTTTGTCCTCCAATTCTTCCAAAAGCAATGGCTGTGAATCGAAAAGAATTTTCCTCAATCGTAAAATTTCCTGTTATTTTGGCAGCCATCTGACTTCCATGAACATTTGTGACATTAACCTTAAGATTCATTTTCACAATTAAATTTCTACTGCCTTGTTAACGTAATCATCTACTAAAAAACTCCAGTGATTTTGATCCTCGACTTTGTAATCTTTTATTTCTAATGGGATAATATTTTCATCTAGACATTCATGTTTGATTTCATCATTTTCTTTTAACTTAACCAATTTCCACTTGTATTTTCCCTGTTGAAGTTTACATATCGTGACGGCCCATTTTGCATCAAAGTCAATTTTTGGCATTCCTACCAAATCCGCTAACTCTTCAATTCCTAGTTGTTTTTCTTCACAAAATCTTTTTTTACAGTTAGGACATCTCCATACATCAACTGAACCTATAGTTCTCTCGTCAATGTTAATGTTAACTACTCCAAAGTAAACTGGTTGATGCTTGCATGACTCTGTATCAGTACTCAATGTTGTTCACCAATTTCTAGCATTATTTAGTTCTTGCATCTTCATACGGTTTCTCAAGTATTACACCTATACTATCAACGATTTTGTTTCGCTTAAACTCAATTTTTTCTTTTTCACATAATCTCCTATACATATTGACTGCGGTAAATCTTGGATGCATTGCCTCAAATTCTTTTTCTGAAATATCGATAAAGGCACCTAATGTCATAAGATCTTTGGCGGTTTTAAAGGCCAAATCTTCTGATATGTTTAGTTTTTCAGCTATTTGGGATATATTCATTTTTCCATAACATGTGATCAAGAGAAATATTTTTGCTTGCAAAGAATTTAATTTAATTTCGGAAATTAATGTCTGTTCAATTGTAGACGTGTCCATAATTTTTGAAGATATTTTCAAATAGATAAAGGATAGGTATTAATCTCGTTTTTTAGCAAAGAATTTTTTTGATATTTTCCAAGAAAATCCCATAGCCATAAAATGAACAATTCCACCAATTACAATGGCTTGAAGAAGATCATCCAAAATATACCACATCAACAAGAATGTAGATAGCGATGGAATGATTACAAAAAGTGCAATAATGGTACCTTTTAGAATAATTTCTGTCGTGGTTAGTTTATCTGCTTTTTTTTCATCAGACAACGAATCAGCCATAGCATTTGACAATAAAAACCAAAGATTAGTTAGAAAATATTGTCCTAATTTTTACGTTAATTATTTGATTCAAATTCATGAGTTAGCCAAGCGTATACAAATCAGATACACCATAGTATTCAGAGAAAACAAAGTCTAAAAATAACATCCAGATAGACTCTAGTCTAGAGGGACTACTATTCCTGCAGGTTCTAAACCTGGATTTTGGTGTGAATTCGTAGTTAGAATCATTGACATGTTTAGGATATTATTATCCAAAGTAATTAGCTTTTTTATTTTAAAATATTTTCATTTTTAATCGAAAATAAAATAATTATTGTTTAAATTTTACATGTTTTCTTTGAATATTATGGCAGGATACTTGGAGAATAAGGAAACAATGTCCGTACATCATCAGGGAGCTTCAATGATTTGTCCATTCTGTGACTCTGTTTATTGATTATTCCTTCCCAAAAAATAATTTAATTTTTAAAAACAACTTTATCATCAAGAGAGGTATTTGAACCCTATGAGCGAACAAAAAATTCCAGTAAAAGAATTTATGGTTAAAAATGTGATAACTGTAAATTCATCTGATTCAATAAAAGAAACAGCAAAAAAGTTGTACGTAAAAAGAGTAGGATCCGCAATAGTTTTGGAAAACAACAAGCCAGTCGGGATTGTCACAGTTAGAGATATTGTAAATAGCCTAGGTCCTTTTGAGAATCTTTTGGAAACACAAGTTAAGGAAATAATGTCCCAACCTCTAATTCACATCCATCCTGATGAATCCATAATTGACGTAGCACAAATCATGACATACAAAAACATTCACAAACTTCCAGTAATAATTAATGATGAAATTTTAGGAATGATTTCTTCCAGTGATCTTGTTGTAATCTTTTCAATGTTGAAAAAAGAAAGCCTAGCAGAGATATTCAGGGCATATCTTCACAAATAACAACGGTTCCCAAAAAATAATTTCCTTGAAAATCTACAATATCCTTATGTTCTCATCATATTCAGAAAAGTTGTGAATAAGAAAGAGCGAGAAAAAGATGTAGAAAATGCCATTAATGAGGCTCTAAAACATGAAGAAAATGTTCAACATGATGAAAATGAAGAACCTGTAACATTTATGAATAAAAAACAAGTAAAATCAATCGAACACGAAGATCATGTTTTACATGATGAAAATAAAGATCCTAAAACATTTGCTGAAAATTTATGAATTGTTTTTAGATTCTCATCCTTTCCAAAAAATAATTTTACCCTTTTGAAATTTAGATTCCTATTAGAGTAAAAAAGTGAGCTTGCTTTGGCCCATGTTCTTTCTTGTGAATCCTCACGTTCTCTTTTCTCCAATTGATTAATCCACCCCCACTGCAGTTCCATCACGTCTAATCTCGGCTATTCCTTGAAATCCTTTGGAACTGTGTTTTTTAATTACTGCATGAATTGCGCCATGATAATACGAGTATGGCTCTTTTGATTCTATCTTGTATCCCAACTCTGCTAGATATGGAATAATGCTATCATCAAATCGTTCCCCTTCAATTGCAACTATTCCATCAACAGTGCAGTGAATCCTTGGTCTATTCATTGCATCATTTGGACTCAATCCAGAATCAATCATTGAAGATATGAACTGGGCAGTTATGGTGGGTATCCTGTCACTTCCAGGCGTTCCAAGTGTCATCCAAGGTTTATTTTTGTGAAACAAGATGGTTGGGGCAACTGATGTCCAGGGACTGGTATTTGGCCTCAAATAATGTGGATAGTTGATATTGTCATATTCAAAAGACGCCATGTAGCTGTTATACAAAAATCCTAATCCCTCAGCTGCGGCATTTGAGCCATACACTAGTTCAATTGATTGTGTAATTCCTACTGCGTTTCCTTCATTGTCCATTACTGAGAGGTGTGTTGTATCTTCATCATGAAATTTCATTTTCTGATTGGAGTTTAGTTGGATGCCATCAATTATTGATTCTGATAAATGTTTGAGAAAAGTTTTGTCAAACAACAACTTGTCATCAAATTGTTTGTACGTTGCTACATCATAAGGACGCTGAGTTCGAAATGCAAGTGATCTCTTGAATGTCTCTACAAGATAATGATAAAATTCAAACTTGTTATTTTTGATTACTCTGGGAGGAAGCTGATTTAAGAGCATTAGAATTAACAATAATATTCTACCAACTGCAGGAGGAGGAAATGTCTTGACTGTAACGTTTCTGTATTTCCCAACTATTGGCTCGCGTTCAATTATTTTTGGAATCATTACCAAGTCATCCTCACGCAGTAACCCCTTGTTTTTTCTCATATCTGCATCTATGATCTTTGGGATTTTTCCATGATAGAATGATTTGTATCCATTATCAGCCAGATATGATAACAATTCTGCCAATTCATCTTGAATGAAAAGATCTTTTGGCTCAAAAGGAATAATTCCATTTTTGAGAAAATATTTTGCACCAGACCTTGATTCTAATTTTGTAAAATTCTCTAGCTCTCTTTTTTGCAAGTCATGCTGGAGTTTTGTAATTCTATATCCTTTTTTTGCTATTCTTATGGCAGGCTTTAGTATTTTTGCCCATTCAAGATTTCCATATTTCTCATTCAAAATCCCCATTACCGCTACTGTACTTGGAACAGTGGTTGCCCTATAACCAAGGGATCTTTCAATTATATTTTTAAATTTGCTGGGTGTGGCCAAAGATGGAGCTCTTGTAGAGCCATCTATGCAAATCGTCTTACCTTCAAAATGAATTATTCCCATTGATTGTCCTCCAAGTCCTGAGCCTTGGGGTTCACAGACACATAGTGTTAAGGATGTAGCACAGGCAGCATCAATTGCATTTCCACCTTTTTTTAACATCTCTGCTCCTGCTTTGGACGCGTCTGAAAATGCAGAGGATACCATCCCCTTGGAGGATTCTGAGAATTTATTATCAATGGTAGTTTGAAAAGATTTTTCGATCTTTTCTAGAGTAACCATCTTTTAGTTTTGGTATCGTCATAAATAAAAATTGTCTGAAAAAGGTATTCCACATTATACTCATTTTATGCATTTTTTTAACCCCATCTGTAGAAATTTAAATAAAATTATTCATCAAGTATGGCAGCAAAGAAAAAAGCAGCATCTAAAACAACAACAAAGGCTTCAAAAAAGAAATAGTCTTTTGAGGTCTTAATTTTTTTATTTAGAATTATTTATTTTTAAACTCAAAATTCTTTGATAGTAGGTTTTTCATTCCGTATGGATTTCTCCAACTAGGTTGTACCTACAAACCTTGTTACGGCAAATCTGGGTTGTAATTCATAGATTTAAACAAGATGGATAATTTGTTTTACCGTTTTAATTCGAAAAATGTCAATACATGGTTTTCATTCTTTTTCTTTTTCTTGAATCTTTTTCTCGAATTAATGATTGGAACGAATATTCGTATTCAGGAAATAATTGCTCAAAACGATTCTCAATCTCATCTTCAGGGTATTCATTTCTA
This sequence comes from Nitrosopumilaceae archaeon, assembly GCA_035527875.1. Classification (GTDB taxonomy): domain Archaea; phylum Thermoproteota; class Nitrososphaeria; order Nitrososphaerales; family Nitrosopumilaceae; genus Nitrosomaritimum. The sequence goes on from DATKZR010000029.1 coordinate 11,484, forward strand.
GTGTGGTTATGAGAACTCAACTTTGGGAAATCACCATTTATCATTATCACCACAGCAGCTCAGTTTGGATATACTTTCAATTAATTTATCCTGTGCCATACAGAGTCTTCCTTCTCGCAATCAATGGAACAATAATCACTTTCTGATTTTGTAATGTCTTTTCCACAATAGCGACATAAAGTTTTTGGATCTTCTTCAAACCATTTTTTTTCTGTAAATGTTTCATATTCTTCCAAATATCATCATCCTTTTAGTGACAATTTTTAGTTTGCACGAATCCCTACTTCAAATATAATATTTTACTATAACTTTGTAATTGTGGCATGCCTAATTTTAAATAGTAAGATTTCATTTCGGAAATTTTATTGCAATTTCTTACAGGTATTTTATTTTCTAAATTATTTTTTTTATTTTGTTTCATATTTTTGGTGAAACGTATTGAAGATTACCATCAGGATCTAGATCCAACAGATGTGTTATATCTCAAATACGTTTTCGGCAGTTACGGTATCCCAAAATGATATTTGTAATTACCTACTAATTTGTGGTATGCCTAGATAAAGGATATGTGGTAAAACCTTTTCATCGTAATTTACCATGTTATAGCAGATTGGTTCATGAAATCGCTCCAAAGTAAGTGTACCACAAATTCTACAAATGAAACGTGTGGCGTCTC
>DATKZR010000030.1:0-4016 GCA_035527875.1 Nitrosopumilaceae archaeon
AACTCCAGTACTTTTTGAAAAGACATTTCCACATAACTTGCAAACCCGTAATTCACTTAAACTAGCCATGCCAGATATTCTAAACTCATTTTAAATAAAAGATAAAGATGATTACTAATACTGAAATTACACTAAAATATCCTGATTCGATTTTAGAGTATATTTATTCAAAATTAGCAGATTAATGATGATAAAAAGATAAAAAAAAGAGGTTATTGAACTGAAATAGATTTTTTCTTTGAAACAGAGGTTGGTTTTGATTTTGGAAGCGTTATGTCTAATACTCCATCAGTGAGTTTTGCTTTTACATTTCCTGAAACCACGTTTTCAGACAAAGGCAATGTTCTATAGTATGAAACATGACTTCGTTCTTTTCTAAGATAGTTCTTTTTCTTTTCTTCTGATTCTTCTTTGTGTTCTGCTGATACCACAAGTGAGTTATCTGCAACTTCTACTTTGATCTCGTTCTTTTTTACGCCTGGTACATCCATTTTTACCCGAAATTGATTTCCTTCATCAATTACATCACATGATGTATGGGGCATTTTTGGAAAGTGGATTGATGGAAATGACGAAAATGCTTTTTCCATATCTCTTCGAAGATTCTCAATTGACTTGTCAATGTCCATCCAGCTTGATGCCATAAATGGTGTTATTCCAGTGCTCTTTTTTGGAGATTTTGATTTTGCCATTTCCCTAATCCAATAATCAGGATAATTAATCTAATAACATGATTCTCCATTTTGAAAATTACCCGCAACCATTATTTTTTAATTCACATATTCCAAAATAATTTCCTAACATCATCTTTGAAAATCAGTAAAGATAATCATTGTAGTGTTTAAAATTAGATGTAAATCTCTTTGAATATGGTAATTAAAACTAAAAAAATTCTTGTTCCACTTGATGGTTCTGATAATTCATTTCGTGGTTTGGATATGGCTATTCATATAGCCCGAGCATCTCAAGGGACAATTACGGCCTTGGCAGTAAAATCCATGCCTGGAATATATGCAATTCATCCACTTGGTTTTTTGGATTTTAACTATATGACAGATATTAAAAAAACTCTTGAAACTGCAAAAACTCGTGCTGCAAAAAAAGGAATTCAATTATCGGAAAAGCAATGTTAGGTTTTCCTGGATTTGATATTGCTAAATTTGCAAACAACAAGAAAAATGGAATTGATTTGGTGGTTATTGGGGTACGTGGAATGGGTTCTGCAAAAGAAATATTCTTGGGCAGTGTTTCAAACTATGTTTTACACAAGGTTAAAAAACCTGTATTGATTGTAAAATGAAAACCATTAGTGGTAGTTTCAAAAAGATTTTTGTTGGATCATATACCGAAAAATCATTGTAACGTACATGTGAAATTAGTATTACATTTCAGATTTATACCGGGTGGATTTTTTAATCATTATTGTGATTATTTTATAATTAAAACTGGACATTTTGCTTTTTGCATTATGCTATTACTCACACTACTTAGCAGTACTTTGTCAAAATTCCCCCTAGAGGGTTTGTTATAGATGGTTTCCATCCATTGGTTATGCCAGCACCATTGCAGTTGAATCCATCATTAAAACTTCTAATTTTGAATTAAGAAATTTAGAATTTGGCTAGAACTTTTTTTCAAAATGCCTACGTCTTAAAATGGTTATAGCTATAGCGACTGCAATAATTATAACGATAATACTTATAGTAACAATAAGGGCATGGCTAATTCTAATTTCTTTAGAAACATCGACTCCAGGCTCTAAAACAGTGATGCTTCTCCCCACCCAAGGATGAATTGTACATGTATACTCAAAAAATCCACTTTCTTTGAAAGTAAATGACCATGATTTTCCTGGCAAAAGTATTCCACTGTCAAAATATCCATCAAGTTGAGGCTTGTCAGTTTCAGGATCACCTAAAAAGCCAATTCCATTTCCGCTTTTTACAGTATGTCCAGTTTTATCTTCATTTATCCATGTGACAACATCACCTGTTTCCACATCGTGATTAAGAGGAACAAACCAATCAATGAATGTCTTTGCTTCGCGAGCATGATCCCCTTGAGGTATAGGTATCACTATCTCTTCTGCATAAGCTATGGGAATTGAGAAAACAAACAACACTAGTGATGCAATCATTACAAATTTTGGAGCTCCCCGAATCATGCATGCAGTAGTAAAATACCTCATATAGACCACACAGATATAATCATTTTCTAGAATTCATTTCTGAAAATTTTTAATTCTCTTGATGTCCAAATTTTCCTAATAATGGAACAAAAACATAACCGGGTTGATTTTTAATTTCTATAATGCCTTGAGGTGTTTTTTTAAACAAAATCAGCGATTGAGGATATTCTCCTACAGGTGCAATTAACAATCCATCAAGTGATAATTGTTCAAATAAAGGAGGTGGAACTTTTTTACAAGCTGCCGTAATGATGATTCTATCAAACGGGGCTTTTTTTAAAAGTCCTAAACTACCATCACCCAAAATAACATTAACGTTTTGAATTCCTAATTTATCGAGATTTTCTTTTGCAAATTCTACAAGTTCTGGATGTCTTTCAATTGAAAAAACTTCACCATTTCCTATCAAAAAAGAAAGAATTGCAGATTGCCAACCTGACCCACTGCCTATCTCTAGAATTTTTTGCCCTTTCTTGACATTTAGCAATTCAGTCATTCTTGATACTACAGATGGTTGAGATATTGTCTGTTTTTTCATCAAAGATAGTGGTGTGTCTTTGTAAGCCCTATTTAGAAGGGATTTTGGTACAAATTCATGCCTGGGATTTTTCCTTATTGCTAATTCTACTTTATTGTCATTAAGAAAGCCAGAATTTTTCATAATTTTGATTAATTCGTTCATTTGTGACTCATATTTTTTATCGATTTCAGGTTTGTTCAAACTATCTATTTTCCTGATCCTACTAACGAATTTCAAAATTGCGGAGAAAATATCATTATTTTTATTTAATTTGTGGACTCTGTTCGAGTAAATTCTTTTTGATCAAGATTGGAATGCTGTAAAATGTAGCAAGGGCAATTGCATCTGATGCTCTATAATTTCTTAAGATTAGTTCTTTTTTTCCAGTAAAATATAGATTAGCCCGCAACGCCTCACCTGAAGCGTATATTCTTACTTTGACTAACAACAATCCCGAATCCTCACAAATCTGCTCTAGCATGTGATATATTGATGGCATCTCATCACGTTTACCTTCTCGAAAATCTGAGATGCTTTTTGCAGTTTCATATGAAAATGCTGAAATTGGAAATTCTCTATCATCGGCTGTTTTGAGAATAATTATTCCTTGTCCAAATTCTGTAATACCTATCTTGTCCATGGTTACAACTTCTGAATCTTTGTCAAAATCTTTGATATGTAATTGAGATTTATTTTCTTCAATACTTTGTATTTTTTTAAATACAATGTTCAAATGAAGTTTTTCCGTAATTGTATTTATATTCATAATTCCAATGTAATATGCAACATTATTCTTTTATACCCTCTGTATTTTATCTAGTTTGAATTCTTCTTAAAACTTAGAAAATTATATTTGGATTTTTCCTTGAAATTTTAAAAAAAATTATCTACCACCACCAAAAAACTGAAAAATCTGTCTCCTCTCATAAACAGCAACAGATGCCAAAATAATTAATCCTAAAACTAAACTAATTTCTTCTGAAAATAATTTTGCAGATGTTTCCCAAATCCCCCTCCAAAATAATACCAATCCTACACCTGTTATCAAAAGAAGAATTGTTCGTTTGCCAGTAATTGAACTCAAGAATTGTATCATAAAAAAACCCGAATATTAATTATTAGAAATTATCTAGGAGCAAGAATTAGACTATAGACTTAGATCACTCCAGTGTGATAAAGTAAAATGTTTCCATTTTTATTGATTAATTCAGGAAAAGTAAAACTATCAATGATCTTCATATTAGTGAGTAAATTAGTTATTTATTTTAGTAAAATTCGCCCAAAAGGTGATTTTTTACTCAGGTAAGC
>DATKZR010000031.1:0-27556 GCA_035527875.1 Nitrosopumilaceae archaeon
CCTAGTTAAAAAAAAATTATGGGCACAAGTTATCGTTGCTTTATTCTTAGGATTGGTTTTTGGTCTATTTTTAGGTCCAGAGGTTGGAATTGTTGAAAAAGACACAGCAGAACTAATCACGGATTGGTTATCAATTCCAGCCAATCTGTTTCTAAAGATTATTCAAATGATTATCATACCGTTAATTTTTGCATCGATTATCAGAGGTTTAACATCATCTGGCAGCATGGAACATCTTCAAAAACTTGGTTTGGGTGTAGCAGTGTATTTTGTTGCAACAACTGTAATAGCATTGACCATTGGTATTTTGATCGTAACTGCCATTGGACCTGGGAATTTTATTGACAGTTCTTTGATTAGAGAAAGTTTTGGAATTGAGGATATGGATCCTATTGAAAAATCAGAATTAAGCCTAAGCGATATTCCTCAAAGTATAGTATCTATAGTACCTAGCAACCCATTAGCGTCTTTTATGTCTGGAGAGATGCTAAGCATAATCGTTTTTGCATTAATTGTAGGAGTCTCTATGATTTCATTACCAAAACAAAGCTCACAACCAATACTTGACTTGTTAGAATCTGTACAAAAAATCACCATGAAGGTAGTATCATGGGCAATGCGTTTGGCACCATTTGCAGCATTTGGCCTGATGGCAGGCATCACATCAAAGGTTGGTCTTTCTGCACTTACTGGACTTGGAGCATACATGGCAACTGTAATAATTGGTCTTTTTGCAATGATGCTAGTTTATATCATAATCATCAAAATTTTTGCAAAGAGACCAATATCATCTACTTTTGCAATGATGAAAGATGCCCAGCTACTTGCATTCTCAACTTCTAGTTCTGCTGCTGTAATGCCAGTATCAATCAAAACTGCAGAGGAGAAACTGAAGGTAAAACCAGAGGTGTCCCAGTTTGTTATTCCGCTGGGTGCCACAATAAACATGGATGGAACGGCCTTGTACCAAATAATAGCAGTATTTTTCCTTGCCCAACTTTTCAATATCGATTTAGGCTTTACCACGATACTGCTAATCACATTGACCGCACTTGCTGCATCAATTGGTGCCCCATCAGCACCAGGAACTGGAATTGTAATACTCTCAACAATTCTCATTGCAGCAGGCATACCACCTGTTGGTGTTATACTTCTTCTTGGCGTAGATAGACTTTTGGATATGACACGGACAATGGTTAATGTTACAGGTGATCTTACTGCATGTCTCTTCTTTGACAAAAGAACCAAGGAAGAACCTTCTCAAGAAAATTTGGAACCAAAGGAGATGGATTAAAAATTGCACTTGGATAGAATTGGGGTTTCGGTCATCTTAGTCATTTTAATTCTTGTATTAATGGGAATTGTTTTGTTAGTTACCTATCCAGCTCCATCCGCGAGTTGGTTTGTTGGATTAGGACTAATTCTTGGAGCATTGGGAGCTGGAGGGGGTTATTTCTATGTCATCGAAAATGATTAAAAGTGAAAAAATCTGATTTGTTTTTAGAAAAAATTGAATTGTCCTTAAAATCTAGGTAATGGGATTAGTTTTGATTTTGTTGAAATTGCAATTATAGAGATTATTGCAACTGCTAAAATCATGGCTGCCACTGCTCCAAATTCAGGAATAATGGTTGCTCCAGTTATAGAAATTTCCTTTGCAAAAGGCGGAATTTTTTTAATTACAAGTTTTGTAAGTTCATCCTCTGATTCTTGAGAAAAGTTTTCAGTATTTGTTCCATCAATTGAGACAGAGAAGACACCGCTAATCAATTCTGAGGGGAGTAATAACGTTAGAGTGTGATCATCACTGTTTGTATTTCCTTTTAATTCAAATAAAATAGATTTTGAATTTTCATCAATACTTGCGGTATTAACTATTCGATTGAACTTGTATTCTAAATCAAAATTTGTCATTCCATCACCAATTTCAGAACCAACGTTTGGTAATACAGATAATCCAGAGGTTACAGTAACAAGTCCTAATCTCCAAGGGTGAATTGTGCAATAAAATGGATATTTGCCGATTTTCAAAAATTGAAACGTAAATGTTTTGCCTGGTCCTAAGGTTCCACTATCAAATTTTCCATCAGGTTCTGTATCTGGTGCTCCAGATGTCACTGTATGCCCTACAGTATCACCATTTTTCCATTCAATAGAATCATTTACGACAATCTGAATGTTTCCGCTAGTGTCTCCACCTTTTATGGTTTGCCAATGAAATGGAGCATTAGGATCAGCCGAACCAGTGGGAATATTGATTCGATGAACTGACTGAGCATATGCAGGAATAACTATACTTGACGCTAATACAAAAAATAAGAAAACCCCCAATAATTGTACTTTCAACGCATTTCCTTTGTTATTCTATAGTTAAACCCCAAAATCAATTATCAGTTTTGGTTTCAAAGTTTGATTGGAAGTATGTTCATCAATAATTTAATTTCTTCATCCTTCCCAAAAAATAATTTCGAACTCTGTTATTCAAGTAAAAATGGCAGATAACTACCTAAGGATTTTAGTAAATCTAAGATTATTTTCGTTAAATTAGATTTTATGGGTTTATCTGTCCCATGAATTTTTGATTCTGCATCAATTCGTTCATCATTGGTTGGTTTTGAAATATTTGATCCATTATCTGTTGTCTAATTTGCGGATCATCCATCATAGTGTTCATCATTGGACCCACCATTTGACCCATCATTGTTTCTTTGAATATAAGAGATGCCAAAACAGAATTACTTGAAAACGATTTCTTGTTGGCTTTATTGAAAAATCTCCTAAAGCCATTAAATGCAGGAACTTTATGGCGTCGCATTCCTTTAGATAAAGGTGTACGTATGCCTGATTCTTTTAAGATTCGTTCCAATCTTTTGCGGAGTCCCATCTCAGATAATTCTCTAGCAAATGGTCCACTTTTCTTAAAGAAGGGATCATCAAGTTGAGGTTCTTTGTAAACATCTTGAATCCAAACTTGTCGGTATTCTTGTATGGCATTCCAGCATTCAGGAGTAGTGAATGCAACATACTCGGAACTAGAATTTGCATAAATCCTAATCATGGCTGCAACAATAGGATCTTTTTGTGTTACAGATTTAGTAACATCTTGTTCTTCCCAAATATATTTTCCACCATGAAGATAAATTGGGATTATATGTTTCCATTTTATTGAAAATGCACCAGCTCGAATTCCAGATGATGCAGCTAACAAAACCAATACTTTATCCATTACTTTGCAATGATTCAACATCTTGTGAATCTCATCATAAGTATATTCTCGAGTATCATCTTTGCCATTAATTTCAGGAAATGTAGAACGAATACGTTTCCAAGATAAATTCACGCGGCTCATTTCAAGTAATTTTTGAACTGGAACAAAGTAGTTTTTCAAAGACACTGGATTGATATAATCAGGAATCTGTTTTTGGAAGATTCGCTCTTTCCTTGAATTTTTCACCTAGCTTCATCAATACATCTTCTGCCCAATTATTATCATCTCGTGATCTACGAACAAATTCTGCAGCTCTTACCTCAAAATCAGCATCAGAAAACTTGCGTTTTATGCCTTTTTTCTTAATTTTAGGCATAGACTCTTGTTTTGCAACAAGTTCTGGATCACCTTTTAGAATTGGGCGGAAAAACTCACAAAGAACTTTTTTTAATTTTCTTTCATAATCTGTTTTTGTAGCCTCAGCCCTGATAGAAGAATAGAATAATTCTAGTGGATCTTTTTTGGACTTTAGAATTTCATCTGGGTGTATTTCCACGACATACTATACAATTAAAGTACAGATAAAGGACATGGTTGTCTCAAAACCAAAGATACTTTATATTTGGCAAAGGCTAATTTTCCCTGTTTGGCAAGCTATAAGGGAGCATATTCTAATGAACAATCATTAAATTTTGTAATTCCTATAATGATAATTCTCTTTCTTGGAATAATTTATGTGATGACTCAAAGATCAGGTTCTGGATTTGTTAGTTTCATTTTGATCGGAGTAGCTGCCCTTACTATGCTTTATTGGGTAAAAGTCTTAAAGAAAATGACTAAAGATCAAAAACCAGCGTTTACAGCTGGGGAACAAGAAGCAAAAAATTGGGTTTATGATCTTATCAAAGGCGATGGAGATTTTGTATTTGTGGCTGAAGTTCCGGGCCCTGAGGATAAGATAATGGTAAGGCTTATCGATGGAGTTTTGTATGTGCGTGGCTCGTCAAATTTCTCAAAAGAAGTTCCTATTGAAGGATCTAATAATATGCAAATATTAGATTTCAAATACAGAAACGGTGTTTTGACACTAAGAGTCAAAAAAGATTAAAGACTTTTTGCCAATTCTAATTTTTGTGGCAGATATTTATCAGTAATATTTGTTAATCCATATTTTGAGAAGGCCTCTAGTTCAGCTTTCCTTTTTAGTCGTAAAAATACCTCGAGCTCTTTTTTCCATATTCCGTCCACATATCTGGGATCTTTTTGTAAATCGTAGCATCGTTTAATGTCTGATTCCGTCATTGGGATCGTAGGAAGTTTGTATTTTTCAATATCTGTAGCCCACACGCCAACCCATTTTGCATCGGGAACTGTTAATTCTCTGAGATGGGCTGCATTTGCAGATCCAGATTTTATTACCATTGCAATATGCTCACCATATACATCACCGTCTGTTAGAATAATCACAGGAAGTTTCAATTCATCATGTAATCTTTTCAAAAGAGTTCTTGTAGAACGTGGAGCCTGACCGCCAGTATTAATAATAATCGACTTGAATTTTTTATCAACCTGTTCTTCGACAAATCGTGTAAACAAACCACCTTTTTCAATCGCAATCACAATTTCAGCACTAGTATCAACTAGTTCAGCTGTAGTCAAACTAGGACCTATTGCATATCCATCTGGATGGTTAGACAAATTCATCGATTTTCCCTCATATCCTGGAATTGTGTATTCTATGGTCAAATCGCCAAAAATAGAACTGCGTTCTTCAGGAAAAATATGGAAATCCTCTCTAGGTCTTGATGTTACTGCTTCTAAATCTACAATAATATTATCAGATTCACTCTGATCTTCAAACTCAATTTCAAAGGCCTGGGATGAATAATAAATATCTCTTAAAGTAGAGGATTTTTTTTCATGTGTTAACCTATTTGCAAAAAATGCAAGCCACATTAATTGTGTAAAAGATCTTAATTGAGAGGTATTTTTGGAGCTTCTCAGTGCAGTTGAATTTCCTAAAATATATTGACGCAGTTTTTTATCATACACAATGTTACTCACTGATCTACTTGGAATTGAAAATTTAGGAAATTGTCCTTTATCTAGATCATCATATATTTTTGCTCCATGACTCTGGAGCATCTCAAGAATATTTTTTTGTTTTTCTTGAGCCTTTTTACTTGCTGCCTTTATTTTATTTTCAGTTTTTTTACTCATTTTCTATTGGGTTCTCCTCTTGCATTATTTTTTGGATATTAGGTTCTTTTTTCTTTCCTGCAAGTTCTGTACAAAATTGAGCAATTAAAGGAAGAAACTTTGCGTAGAGATTCGCTCTCTTTTTTGCAGCTTCTACTTGTCCTCTTTTATTCATAAATACAGATAATTTTCTGGCCATAAATTGAATAGCTAATTTCAATTCCCTTTCGATTTCTTGTCGATCTGCAACATTTTCTTTTCCGGCTGTTTTGTATGGAATTCGAGTAGAGCAAATGTGTGATACAATAACTAGAGGAGGATCCCCCTTTGCTTTATATCGACTCCAATCAATGTCATTAATTACTTTCAAAACCACATCACTTCCTTCATCATAGAGTAACGGAATACGGTTAGCGAATCGATAAACTTTGATTCCCCGTGTGCTAATTTCACCCCCATATGCAATTCCCATTTCGACAACAAAAGGAAATCCCGAATATGCCGAGGCATTTCGTTGAATTACAGTGAGAAAATCAGGTTGGAAAAATTTTTTCATTCCTTTCTCAAGTGGTTCTTCTCCAAGAGGCGCAAGGCAGCTAGGATCAGGACCCATAAAATCATCAAATTTTTGTAATGAATCACTTAATTTGGCAAGTTCTTGATTGGTCATTGTTCCGATTCGTTTCTCAGGCTTGAATCCTGCAAATTCTGCAAATTTAACTGCCGTAGTTGGACCAACCCTTTGAAATTTTTTTGTCAAAAATGAAATTAATGTGTCTCCCTGAACTGTGTTTGTTAATTGTTTGTAGTATTGACTTTCAGGATCCATATCTATTGATTTAGATGTTGAATCTCCAAAGTCCCAATAAAATAATTTTTTATTTTGAACATCTATATCATCAATTCGAATTTTATTTAGTTTTTCAAAATCCATTTTAAGAAATGACATTAAAGCAATTACAACTCTCACTTGTCTTGAAAGAGTCTTCCAACGTTTTCTAGCTTTATCCATTATTAAAGTAAAACTTAGATTCTGTTTTGAAAGACCTAAATCTTTTCTAACTTTTTCAATCATCAAATCATCAATTGTTGGAATTTCAAACTGAGAGTCAACCATCATTCTTCGAATGGTTTCAACGTCAGTTCCATATGGATGAGGTCGAATTATGGTTGGAGCTTTTGGCATTGTGTTGATCATTCTAGGATAGTGGAATTTTTCTCCTTTAGGATCATCAAAAGTAATAGAAGCATATGGAGTAATTAGAGATGTTTGATAAACATAATCTCTAATTTTAGTTCCTGCTTTAGAATAATCACCTTCTAGAAAAACGCTAACAGAAAGACCTTGTTTTGAAACTTCTTTTGTTTTATGTTTTAAAATAACAGGTTTATTCTTTTGAATGTCAAGTAACAACTCAAATTCGTCGGAAATTTTTCCATCAGTGGAACTTTTGACTGTTACAGGTTTGTTTGTTGTAATTTGACCATAAAGAATTGCCATGGTTGCCCCCAAACCAAACATTCCTCTTGCTTGTTTCAATCCAAATTTAGAACCATAAAGAACTGTTCCAAAGGCCAGTGGAATATGTTTTGTTTCGATTCCAGGACCATTGTCTTTTACCGTTAAAACGTATTGTTTTGGGTCTGGTTTTTCAGGGTCCACTGCTTTTATCGTTAGGCGAATATCGGGAAGAATTCCTTTAGCATCACAGGCATCAAGACCATTTTCTACAAATTCTCTTACGGCCGTATATAGAGATCTTGAAGGATTACTAAAGCCAGCAAGATCTCTATTTCTATAAAAGAACTCACTTGGTGAGATTTGATTAAATTTTTCCTTAATCGAAGACATTTTGATCTTCCCATAGTTTCATTTTTTCTTGTTTTCCTCGTCTATTTGCTGCTTCTAACTTGCTGTAAACGGCTCCATGCATGCTACCACTCGAAATTGAAGAGATTGCATCTACTGCTAATCGTAGTTTGTTTGGATCTCCAATTATTGAAACAGTTTTTCCATAAATTGAGATTAGAGTTCCACTTAAATTTTCCATGTTTCTTCTAGCCTTGCCACCTTCTCCAATAAGTCGCCCTTTAATTCTTTCAATATTTGCACTTGATTTTCCCCCAAATTCATTTAAATTAATTACGTGTAAAGTATTTTCCCCATTTATCAAAGTCATTGCATTTTCTGGAGAGAATCCCCTACCGATTGCAGTTACAATTTCCATGGCCTTGAAAGGTTCAACTTTTTCAACATCATCAATTGCTTTAATTAAAATTTCTCCAGTGTCACCATCAATATCTAAATTCACATAACAAATTTGTTCGATTTTAGATTTGACACTACCGGATTTACCAATTAATACAGCTATTCGATCATTGGGTATTCGAATTAATTTTTCAAAGATCATGATATCATTTCCTTTAACACTTTTGTTGGATCATTAACTGTAATTCCTCGTTTAGAAAAGAATCTAGTTATGTTATTAATATCTCTTTTAAGAAATTCCTGAGCATTAGGATGTCTTAGATCAACTGCTGAACCAAGATCGAAGAGAACTAATCCATGGTCGGTTTTGAAAATATTATACTCTGAAAAATCTCCATGAACTAATTTTGCCTTCGTGTATAGATTTTTTATTAATGAAATTGCTTGGTGGTAATCATTTTCATCAATTTGGGATTCCAATAAAGCCTTACAAGGAGATCCATTTTTTCCCACAAATTCCATGGCAAGCACATTACGTGTAACAAGAATCGGTTTAGGCACAGGTATCCCACAATCCTGACATCTTGAAAGATTTTTAAATTCTTTTTTTGCCCATAGATAAACCAGATTTTTGGTCCCTTTTTTTATTTTTAAAAATCTAGGATCTCCCAAAATGTAGGCTTCTCTTTTTTTAAAATTTGAGGTGCTCACCAAATAGATTTTCAAGGCAACATCTACATTGTTTTCATCAACTGCCCAAAATACAACAGATTCTTTTCCTGCGCTTACTGAACCGTTGACATATGCAATAATATGATCAGTGATAAGTTTGTAAAGTGTCATAACTGTAGGTTTATCCAAAACTTCATTGACGACTTTGCCTTTTTTAAAACCATCTTTCAATTGTTTTTTCCTCGATTGAGAAAATATTTTTTCATCAAGTTTTGATTCTAATTTTCTACTAATGTCGTCTGACAACAATTAGATTTATTTTTACTAGATAAAATGGATTTCTTTTGTTTGAATTAAAGATTAATAAAATAACTTGACAACTTAATTTAAAATCAATAATTGGGGATATTACGTTTGGAAAACAATTAGAAAAGGGACTCCTCCCACTACTTTAACACCATTTTCAGAACCAACTCCTAATTCTAATGAAAGTGAAATTGCATTTTTGCCAGCCATATTGATAATTGAAGAATTTTTTAGTAGCTTTTTAGCTTCATCGTGTTCAATTATTTTTTCGCCGTAATAGCTCTTACTAATATTCATGGTTAATTTATCTTGAACAATATTTTTTCCTAAAAGATCTATATCACAGATATTTAACATTCGATTTTGCTGGTGCTCAGTAATTTTTACTGAAAATTGCATTATGCATATTTACCTCTTAGAGTAGATTTTGCACCACACGCTTCGCAAATTAAAAATGAAATTCTGTTTTCTTTAAAAATTTTGGTATCTGGGCTTTTACAAGTAGGGCATTCGAGATAGTCTTTCACATAAATTTGAAAAAGGCGGGTAAAATCATCAGGAGCCCTCCTGCCTACAAACATGGCTTTATCTCCTAAGCGTTCAGCAGGAACCGCAAATTCTTTTGAAAGGTATTGTAAGACTTTATCTGGGTCCCTTCGAAGAACTTTGGGAAATTCTGAGAAATTTCGAAGATAGGTTTTTTGGCCTTCCCACATGACATCAACTATGGGTAATTCAAATCTAGTAGTAGATTCTTTTTTAGGATCACCAATTTTATCTTGAATTCGTTTAAGGAGAATTTCGTAGTCAGATTTTGTCATGTATGATCGGTGCATGTTCAACCCTATATGGGTTTTTGAAAAAGAGAAGTCATGTGGACTTTGGTTTTAGGTTATTCTTTTGGCATTGCACCAATACGGAATACATTAGTTCCACATGTTGGACATGTACCTTTTACAGCAGGTCGTCCATTCTTTAGTTTAGTTTCTTTGGGATCTTTTATGTCCCTTTTTTCTCTGCATTTTACACAATATGCTGTTACCATTCTAAAAAAAGTCAAACTTTGTTCTATTTAGGCAGAGGCTGTGAATATTATTTAACCACAGGCTAGATGGTTGTAAATTTTTTGCTGGTTTAGGAAAGAAATATTTTAAGAAATTTCAATAAAAACTGAAAAATCTTTATTTTTTTTGAATAGAATCGCATAACTTTAAACTTTTTTTATTTTTTTTAATATAAATTAAAAATTCTAGTAAAATTATCAATTATAAACACCCTTGTGGTACAATTCTTAAAATGGCATCAAAAAAAGGAATTATAATTACTATCATAATATTGGTAGCAATTACATCAGGCAGTTTTCTATTTTGGATGATTCCCCAACAAAGCCAAATGTCATTAATAACATCAGATCACGAAAATTATCTTGATGGAATAAAAGAGATTCATTCAATTCTAGACCAAACAATATCAACAGAATTTCAAAATCTAAAAGAGGAAAATATATCACCTGATGAATTTCTCCAAATTGCTGATGTTACCTCATCGCAGATTTCTTCTCTGATAAGCGAATTTGTAATATCAAAACCACCAAATGAATGGCAAGATAGTTACATTAGATATATGGAAGCTTTGAAAAATTTCAATTCTTATGTGACTGAAACCAAAGTATATTCAAATTTGCTTAAAGAAGGAAAAATAGATCAATTAGAACAAACATTATCCAAAATCCAGTCTTACAAATCTGAGTCCGAAAAGCTAATAAAAATATCAGACAATTCCAGACCAAAATAGCCTCTAAGACCTAATAATAATAATTTTACTTGGTGGAAATCGTTAAAAAGTAATTTTGATATAAAATAAACAATGTCTCAAAATCCGAATAAGGTAGAAAAGGATGTTAGTGCATCGACATCCAATAAACTACTTGTAATCTGTGTAGATAGAGACAATGATGTCGGAGAAAAGGCAGGAATAATTACTCCCGTAATTGGACGAGATGCATGTATTGAAGCCGCACAAAGATTAGCCCTAGAAGACCCAGAAGATGCGGATTGTAATTCAATCTTTGCTGCCATTAAAACTTATGAAGACTTGATCAGTAAAGGTTACCAAGCTGAAGTAATAACTGTAGCAGGAGTTAAAAGTAGAGGTGTACAAGCTGATGAGAAAATACTTGAAGAAACTAAGAAAGCCTTAGAAAAATTTTCTGCAAATGGTGCAGTAATTGTTTCAGATGGTGAGGATGATGAAAGTGTTGTTCCTGTAATTCAGAATATCCTTCCCGTCATTTCTGTTCAGAGAGTGGTTATGAAAGTTAGTAGAAGTGTAGAATATTCGTATGCAGTTTTTGGAAAATATCTAAAAATGATAGCTTATGATACCAAATACTCAAAATTTTTCTTGGGAGTTCCAGGAATACTTTTGTTGATAGGTGGCGTTGCTACTGTTGTTGGCTATACCACTGAAATTACTGCGGTATTAGTTAGTATTTTGGGAGGATCGTTGTTGATTAGAGCTTTTGATATTGATAGAGCTTGGTCTAATTGGGCAAAACCGACACCAATGGGATTTATTCGAATTTTTACCATGGTTGCCGGTGTCCTGTTAATTTTGTCCTCCATACCAGCTGGAATTAATGCAATCGATGAAAAATTATTAGAATCAGAAACTGAGATACTTTCAGTTTTTTCCAATAAAGTGATTATTGGACAATTTGTTTCAGGAGCATTACCTATTTTATGGATTGGATTGGGGGCAATATTTGCAGGCATTTTACTTAGTAATTGGATAGGAGGTATTCCACGACAAATTAGCGATATTCTAAGAATAGTTGTTTTGGTGGCTTTGTACCCAACTGTATTTCAATTTACAAATATTATGATAAATGATGAAAGTTCTTTCAGTTTAGTTCCTCCATTGTTAGGAGGACTTGCTGCCACCTTAATTTCAGCCACAATATTATTCAAAAAATATAGAAAGCATAAGAATCAAGAAATGGTTTCCGATTAAATTTGAAAAATTTTCCGATAATAGTGGATATTTTTAAAAAACACTGATATTTTCAACCACATCATAACAAACCATGGTGATTTAGATTAACAAGATAAAAGATACAGTTTTTCAATTATCGGGTTTATACAAAATTTATTCAAAAAAACTTGAAGGTGACATTAAAAATGGTGATATTCCAAATCATGTTGCTCTTATTTTAGATGGGAATAGAAGATGGGCAAAAAGACATCTTGCAATGACAAAAATAGGTCACTGGAAGGGAGCTGATGCAGTCGAAAATCTACTAGATTGGTGTGAGCAACTTGACATTAAAATAATTACACTGTATGCCCTTTCAGCAGAAAATCTCGATAGAAAAGATGAAGAATTAGAATATCTCTATGAATTAATTCATATGAGACTTCAAAAATTATACCAAGATCCTAGAATTCATAAAAATAAGATGAGAGTTAAGGGAATTGGAAGAATTGAACTCTTACCAAAATCCATCAGGGAAATTCTTCAAAAATTGGATGATGTAACAAAAGGATATGACAATCATTTTCTCAATATTGCTTTAGCTTATGGTGGACAATTCGAATTGGTAGATGCTGTAAAAAAAATTGGAGAGAAAATCAAAGATGGATCTCTTAAAGTCAGTGACATTGATAAAAAAGAGATAGAATCAAACTTGTATACTTCACATTTGCCTCAATCATCACCAGACATGATTTTAAGAACCTCAGGGGAAAAAAGGTTAAGTGGTTTTTTGATGTGGCAAAGTGCTTACAGTGAATTAGTTTTTATGGATATTTTTTGGCCCGAATTTAGAAAAATTGATTTGATGAGAGCAATCAGGATCTATCAGGAAAGAAAGAGGAGAATTGGAAAATGATAGAAGAGACATCATCTGGTGTTGTGTTGTTCAGAAAAGAAAATGAAAAAATTTTATTTTTATTGCTTCATTATCCATCAGGTCATTGGGATTTTGTTAAAGGAAAAATGGAGAAGGGTGAATCATCAAAGCAGACTGCAATAAGAGAGACTGAAGAAGAGACAGGAATCACGGATGTGCAATTTTTAGATAATTTTGAAGAGTGGATACAATATAATTTTCAATTTGAAGGGGAGCTTGTTAACAAAAAAGTGGTTTTTTTTCTAGGAGAAACAAAAACAAAAGACGTTAAAATTTCACATGAACACATCAATTTTACATGGATGGATTATACAACAGCTATGGAGAAAACAACTTTTAATAACGCAAAAACGGTTTTGTCAAAGTCATATAGTTTACTTTCCAAAACTTTGTAATTGTAAATCTTTTGCAACATTAATTGGATTTTTAGCATTTAGAATGGTCCTTCCCACAATTAAATAATCAGTTCCAGCAGAGATTACTTCCTTAGCATTTCCTCCCTGAGTTCCCACACCTGGAGAATATATATCCAATTTGTGTTCTGTTCGTTTTTGGCAGTAGGAGATAATTTTAGGAAAAGTTGCCCCAACAACAATACCATCCACTTTGGATTTTATCGCCCAGTCCAGAAATAATTGGTAAAGTTGTTGCTTTTTTTTCGTTCTAACTTCCATATCATAGGATAATTTAGCCTCAGGAGCACTCATGTGACACAATGTAATTACTCCTTTTTCCTTTTTGTGACAGAATTTAACCAGATTTTTTAAACTGTCAAATCCCATAATCGGATTTACAATTATTGCATCAAATCCTAAATCCCAGCAATTTTCAGTTGCTACTCTATTGGTGTTTCCAATATCATTTAGTTTTATGTCGGCTATTGTTTGTAATCCATATTCGTGAGCTGTTTTGTTAATTTTAGAGATTTGTTTTGAACCAAGTGGTAATAATAGATGGAAATTAAGTTTAATTCCGCATAAATAAGGATGGAGTTTTTTAATATTCTGAATTGTTTTTGATTCCAAATTTTTTATTGAATTGTCATAGTCATTTGCAAGAATTACCTTACCGTTGCTTTTCGAGATTTTTGAAATTCTAGTTTTGAAGGTGGCCATAATCAACTAGAGGATGAGTGTCTTTTAGTTTAATAATTTTTACATAAGAATATCCATGCTCAGATGGGTTTTGCACAAAGGTTGGTTCAGAATCGTTATTTGAAAATTTCAAAAATGGCATCTTAGGATCTTCATCAAGAACCACGTGACAAAAATATGATGTTCCCTCTTCAGAAAAATTCATGAATACACCGACCAACCATTTATCTCCGTGAGGAAAAAGAAACAATGGGAAAGGGTTTTCTTCAAAGCCCCAGGTTAATTTGGCAAGACTCGCCAAATCCTCAAGTTGTATAGGCTGGTATCTATCAGCAGTTCCATTTCCAGGTCTTAGAGTATCTGGTAGTGATTTAATACGAACAATTGGTGAATAAAGTCTACTAGCGTCCGAGGTAGAATTTACAATTTCTGTTTGCTCTTTTCCACCTCTTAGGGCATAACAGAGATAATGTCCGTTATGTTCAAGTGGAGTATAATACACAATTGGTTTTTCTTTTAGAATATCCATTTGTACTGATAAAATTTTTCTTCCTTCATGATCATGAAGAAATGAGATGCGTGGAGCACGCTCCAAGGCACAAACTAATCTTGAAAATTCTAAAGTAGAGGAAACTTGAATGTAACGAGGTAATCTATCCACGATTGTTTTTTGCAGGATACTAAATTAAACTTACCCAAACTTTTTCAGCCTAGGTTCTTCTATCAATTACATCATTTATTGCTGGACCTGTTCCAATTATTGTAACTGGTGTTTTTAATTTTTCTTCGATGTTTTTTATGAATGATTTTGCTTCATCAGAAATTTCTTCATAAGATGTTTTTCCGGCACAGGCTGGGTAAAGTACATCTAATTTTGTAATTGAAATTTGGGTAGCACTGTTAAGCATTATAGCACGCCTAGCTAAATCAAAATCAAAATCAGCTGCGCGTCTTTGCCTACCTGTAACAGTTCCAAATTCAGACCAACCCTTAAGCTTGGCTTCTTCAAGTGATAGCTCATTTGCTAAAGGTCCCGTGCCCACACGAGTAACATATGATTTGAAAACCACAATCACTTCATCAACGTTTTTAGGTCCTATTCCAACATCGGCGCAAATCCCTGAGGCAGTAACATCCTTTGAGGTTACAAAGGGGTAAGTTCCATGCCATAACGATAGGAACGTTCCTTGGGTCCCCTCGACAAGAACATTTTCATTTAAAGAAAGTGCAGAGTTCACTTCTGCAGGAACATCAACGATTAATGAAGCAAGTACGCCTATATCTTTGGCCATTTTTAAAACCCTCATGGCTCTATCAGCATTCGCAGGGCCAGTACCTGAGCCTGTGCTACCTATTTTCTCTTTTAGTTCTCCTTTTGAATCGATTTTTAGATGTTTTTCTTCAATTATACCACAATTTTTGTCTACAAAGGATCTTCCTGTTGCACCAAAATCTTGGATTTCCTTCAACAGAACATCAGGATTGATTACAACGCCTGGTCCAACCATGACTTTTGCATTTTTATTTAAAAAACCACTTGGCAGCATTCTAACTTTGTAAACTTTATCGCCATCATGAATTGTGTGTCCAGCATTTGGACCTGCTCCTCCACGAACTATTATCTTTGGGTTATCTTTGATTGCAAGATATGAAATAATTTTTCCTTTCCCTTCATCACCAAAAAACCCACCAACAACTACCGTACATGTCACATTTTTGGACTGAAATTCCGTTTATTTAAGCTAAAGTGTTTGCACATGATTTATTATCAAACAGCAAATGGAAGTAGAACATTGGCTGAACCAAATTATGCTGGAAACATCATAGTAATTCTAGCAAATCTTCCAGACTTTCTCAGAACACCAATTTTGAAAAAAAGAATGGTTGAATTTTTTGGAATGCCAGAGACTGAAAAAAAACAATTAATTAATAATGCTTTGGAAGCAGGTCCAGCAATTCCATTTCCAAATTTTGCCAAATTGTTTAAGACCTGGTTAGAAGTGCTAACAGTGTTACCAGAAGATCAAAGGAGTGATTTATTCTTAGCATACATTAATGAAATTTCTGAACATCCACAGAAACTAATCAATTTCAATTTGGATGGAATATTAGAGATTTTTCTGTCATTAGATGATGAAAAACAAAACAGCATTTCTCAATCTGTTAAAAAAATAATCAATAGTTTTGAGGATGAAAGAAAACGAAGATTGTTATTGGTTATTCCAGATAATGCCCAAAAATGTTTGAAATTTTAAGAGTTAGGATTTTCGTCTGGCTTTCTATTATCTTCGTTGGCATAGTCAACAATTTCTCCTTCTGGAGTTAGGACACCTGCAAAGATTTTTTCGTGTTTTTTTAAAAGTTTTCTATGATCTGGCATCGACATATCTAGCCTCATTTCATTCATTACCATAACCCTGTATTCCTTCCATTCATTCCAACATTTGTTGCACACTGGATATTTACTGGCAATTGGATCTAATTCCTCATTATCAGAAATTGGATTATTACATTTAGTACAGGACTTACTCATGTATTGGAACAAGTAAGAACTCTTTTTATCTTTTATTGAACGGAATGGGAGTTATTTTTTGGGAATGAGAAGAAATTTACAATATCCTTCTCAGAGTTTAGCTCTAGGAAATTTATAGAAACAAAATCTTTGAATTAATGATTGACTGAAGACGACAAAAAAGTTCTTCCTAAAGACTTGGGTTCAGATTACAGCCTACCGGGTCGTCTTGAGGAGGGAAATTCGGAGTATTTGGATGAAGAACCCATCAAGTCTAAACCAAAAAACAGGCCAATTTTGGCATTTGCAATAGCTTTTGTAATTGTTTCAACTATATTTTTTTCATACTATTTTATGAACCAAAACGAGATTGATTCACGAATAATCCAAAATAGAATTAATGTTGATCCAGAAAACAAATTGGTAAATCAATATGGGGTAGGTGAATATGGAAGCGATCATGCACATGCTGCAATTGCAATTTTTGTAGATAGCGAGCAACTAAACTTTGGATTGTCGCAATTTCAAGTTTCAAGTAGATACATCCACTTTGAGAATCATAATCCATACCAAATTCACAAACATGCAACTGATGTTCCATTGGAGATGTTATTTACATCAATTGGAATAAAAATCACATCGGATTGTATAATATTGAATTATAAAGAATCTACAGACACCAAGACTGGTAAATTCTGTACGGAACAAGACCAATCTCTGTGGTTTTATGTTAATGGGGAGGAATACTATTCTGATATATCCCAGTATGTTTTTGAGCACAATGACAGAATACTGGTTTCCCTTGGTAATGCTGAATCAATCTCAAAACAACTTGCATATTTGGAATCTTTGGAGATCTTTGATGTTCCAAAAAAGACTCCTCAATATTCTGGAAATGATATTACTGTTTGATTTTAAAATTAGATTCTTTTACTTGTGGCAGATTTTTTTCTTTTGGGAATTAAACAAACAGTAACGTTTCCCTTATTGGAGGTTAAAATTAATTTTTTGGGAACAAAAGGAATTTGGTATTTGGATGCAAATTATCTTCCACCTCCAAAAAACTGGAAGATCTGTCTTCTTTCATAAACAGCCACAAATACCAAAATAATTAATCCCAAAACCAAACTAATTTCTTCTGAAAACAACTTTGCGGATGTCTCCCAAATTCCCCTCCAAAATAATACCAATCCTATACCTGTAATTAAAAGAAGAATTGATCTTTTACCAGTAATTGAGCCCAAAATTTGTTTCATCAAACACCTTGAATATTAATTGTCAGAAATTAGCTACTTTATTTTTGTCTCAAAGTATCAAAAAAGGAAAACAACAAAATTCACTTAACTTTGTAAATGTAAAGTAATAATAATTAACAAAGACCAATTTACGTGTGAAGATAATATGTCCAAAATGCAAAAAAAATGCAGAACTTGCAATGGACTTTTCTTTGGTAAAATGTGAAAACTGTGATTTGGAGATGAGTTATGGAGAATATGTGAAATTTATAGCACATAATGAGATAAAGTATTCAGATATTCTTGGAGATTATGCTGGGAGCACTGAAGGACAAACAGCAGGCTCTTTAGATGAATGGGATTAACAAATAGAAAAAACATCCATCAGATTAAAATAATTAGTTAAAACAATTTCTAAACAGAATTGGAATTTTTAGTAGAAAATATTTTGAATATGGTGGGATTTTTGGTAGGATTAGTGATTGGTGTTGTTTCAATAATTGGTTATAGAAACACAGGAAGTCCAACCTTGTTTAGATTGGCCATTGCATTTTGTTCTATTAGTGCAGGATTTTTTGTAATATGGGCAGGTTACATGTTAGAAGATTTTGTGATTAAATCAGGTCATTTAGAAAGATGGATTCAAACTCTAGGTATCGCGATCCAAACTGTAGGATACTTTTTCATCGCCTTTTCTCATAGTATTAAATCTCTTTTTCCAAAATCTAGATACTTTAGATCAGTGGGAATTCTTCCATTATTTTTAGTCTCTTCAGTACAAATAGAACATATTTTTAGATCAGTTTCTTTTATCTTACTTGCATATGGTGCAATTGAAACGACTTTATCCTATTTTGAAAACCGAAACAAAGGGGCAATTTCAGTTGCAGTTGGTTTGTCGCTTTTAGCGTTAGGTGAATTTTTAGGATGGTATTCGTTTGTCTTTCCAGAATCAATATTGTATTTTGTTTCAATGATTATCAAAATTGCAGGTTTGATTGCTCTTTTCATTCCAGTAAGTAAGATACCTCTTACCAAAATAAAATTTGATGAGAGTTTTGATTAACTGGTTAAATTAGGCTCAATTTGTTTGAGATTTCAAATTTGTCAAATTCTTTTATCTTTTTAGTATACTGCAAAATAGCATGCCACTATCATAGAAATTATTAAAATAGTTACTAGAGAGAAAATGGTAGAATATCGCACACATATGAAAATAATTGGAGATATACTATCAACTACTCGCGATGATCTCCAAGATGATGATGGTGCCACAGTAACTTATCTTATTAGGAAAGCAAATGTATCCCATTCAAGGATTTCAAGAATATTAAGTATTTTAGTATCTCAAGGATTACTTGAAAAAACTGATTTGCAGGGTTCACGCAAATACAAAATTAGTCAAACTGGAAGAGAGTTTCTACAAGCATACCATAAATTTAGCGGCTTTGCAACCAATTTTGGCCTGACTATCTAATCTTCCTTTTCCTCAAGTTCATCTAAATTATCATCAAAATCATCTTCGAATTCGGTGTCTTCGTATTCTGATGATTCACTAAGCATTTTAAATGAATAATTTTTCAAGATTAAAAACTTATTCAAATGAAAATGAATAATTAAAGAACAAATTAAGAAAAATCAATTGAAAGTAAAGTGTGACAAAGAAGGAATTGAAAAAGCATCCAAAATTGCCAAAAGTGGTGGAGTCATAATTTTTCCAACAGATACGGTTTATGGTATCGGATGTGATCCATACAACAAAAAATCAGTTGATAGAATCTATCAAATCAAAGGAAGACCCAAATCAAAGCCATTTCCAGTTTTAGCATATTCGATTGAAGTTGCCGCTGAAATTGTGGAATTTGATAAAGATTCAAAAAAAATTGCCGGTAAATTTTGGCCTGGTCCCTTAACTTTAATATTAAAAGTGAAAGATGAAAAATTAAAAACCTCTCTACATCTAGAAGAAAAGATAGCCATACGGGTTCCAAATAATCAATGTTTGCTGAATCTTTTGAAAAATTCTAAATTGTTAATTGGAACTAGTGCAAATATTTCTGGAGAAAATTCATTTACGAATTCTCAAGAGTGCTATCAAAAAATACCAGATTTTGATATTTTTCTGGATGATGGAGACATTAAGAACGGTATAGAATCAACAATTCTAGAAATGCATGAAGGGAACCCAATCATTCATAGAATTGGTGCCTTGAAAAAAGAGGAGATTATGGAATCTTTTTGAATTTAATAATTACATGTGCTAGGCATCTAGAACCTGAGACCGAAGAAGAAATAACCAGAATTTTGGATGAACTTGGAGACTCTGCACCTAAAATATTGATTACTAGTATGTCAGGTATCCTAACAGTAGAAACAAAATTAGATCCCTTTATGGTGGTAAATAAAATCCAGGAATCAATAATAGATGAACCCTGGAGTATTAGATATTGTCTTCGAATAATTCCCATACAAAAGGTATCAGAGACAAAAATTGAAGAAATTGAAGAAAAAATTTCAGAGTTAGTTGAATTAATATCCAAAGAGGATTCCTATAGAATATCAATTGAAAAAAGAAATTCTGATATTTCGAGTAAAGAATTGATTACTAAAGTTGCAAACAAAATCAAAAACAAGGTATCTTTAGAAAATCCAGACAAGATTGTCCAAATTGAGATTTTGGGAAATAAAACAGGAATTTCTATTTTAAAAAAATCAGATATTCTAAGCGTTGAAAAAACTAAAAGAAGTTTATCAGATTAGAATGGCCCCTTTTTCAATCAAAAGATCCTCCAAAGGAGCTTTTGAGTAAATGGAATCGAGTTGCTTTTTTGTTATTTTGAAATGCTTTTTCAAAAACGATGAATTATCTTTTGAAAAAATTTCATTGATCATAGGATTTAATTTTTGATAAAGATTATCTAATATCGTTTTATTGCCGATTGCTATCAAAATAAAATTATTTTTCGGTTTAATGCCAATAGAATTAATTGCCTCTGCAATCTGTCTTGTGGCTGCAAAACGCATTAAAATATCCGTCTCAAGTTTATCTGAAAGTAAAATATTTTCCTTTTCTGAATTTATAGATATTGCAAGAATTTTTTTTAAATGATTTGAATTTAGAATAAAATTACTAGAGATGGCTTGGAATGTAATTTTAGGAAAATCTTTTCTAAGGTCATCAAGAAAGGAAACATTGATTTTTTTATTCCCTTTTATTTCGACTATTTGAATTAATTTTTTTCCAATATTAATTACAATTTTTTTGTTCGAACCACCGTGAATTATGGGGATAATACTTACTAGATCACTATTTTTTATTCGAGTCAATTTTCCTTCCATCGCCGAAGAATCGGCACCATTAATCGCAACTAAAATATTGTTTGTATCAAGAGTAGGTGTATTTTTTGGTTTTATCTCTAAGATTAATTCAAGGAGCTTTTCAATAGTAATATCATCTATTTCTAATTCTAGTTGATCTGTAGAAAATAATTTTCTTGCTCCTCCTACTAGTTTTATTGTTACCATAGTTTGATTATTTTAAATGGGGAATTAAATTTTTAAAAAATTATTCGGTTTTTTCTTCAGAGTGGTCATTTGTGTCTGACTCATCTATAGAGTCGACACCTACTTCAATAACATTTTCCTCTGATTCCTGAGCCAGTTCTGTTTCTATTTCGATGGTTTCCTCAACTGGATCACTTTCATCCTTTGAAGCATCTATTTTAGATTGATTAAATTCCTTTTCTCGTTTTTCCGTTTTTATAAATTTCGTAATATAACCGGCAATTTCATTCTTTAATCCCTTCGAACGAATAATGGCAATATCACCCAGTAATTTTTTATTGTCAGTAAAATTTTCGGTAAATTTTGATTTGTGTTTGTCAAGTACTTCATATGAAAGGCGCTTAATTCTATCCATTCCTCAAATGCTAGATTAGGGTTTTTTATACCTATATTCCAAGAAAATTTTTTGAATTTTGCTCCAACATTGCGGTCATTTCATCATATTTTTTGTTCAAAATTTTTGATGAACAAAAAACCACGCTTGGAATAAAACCAATTTGAGCAGATTTCATTTCAAAACATCTTGAGAACCTTACTGGACCATCTGTTTCTACAAGAATTTTCTCTTGGTCAGTTTTAGTTAGGAGTGCCTGTTTATCATTTGCATAAATCATTACAGGCCCAAATGAGACAAAAAATTCCATATCCATTGCTCTTTGAAGCTGCTTCTTGCTTCCGTCGAACCAATGAAGTAGAGCATTTTTTGTATTGTAAGAAGTCATTATTTCAAAAATATCGTCCAGACTTTTTCTAGAATGAATTGATATGGGTTTTTGATATTTTTCTGCAGTAGATAAAAGAGATTCGAAGACACGAATTTGATTTTTTTTATCTTCATTTGACCGAACAAAAGTTGGATCTAAACCAATTTCTCCAATGCCTGAAATAATATGAATATTATCTTTTATCAAATTATTCATTTGATCTAAATCATCATTTGCACATTCAGGATGAATTCCAATAAAAGGTAAAATCAATTTACTTTTTTGGGCGATTTCCAAAGTTCTTCTAGAATTAACACAATCCATAGAAACACAGCAAGCCTTGATTTTCATAATTTCCATTCCCTTGATAATATGATCTAGATCCTTGTGATAATTAGTATCTGATAAATGAATGTGAGAATCAAATAACCAAGTCATTATCTTGTAATTTTAAACATAGTCGGTATAAATCGATTTCTTGGTGATATTTTTTCACTCACCATCTTTTATCTGGACGTAAAAAAAGTTAAAGCAATGAAATCGTCTGAATTTGGTCTATCTGCAATGTATAGAATTTTGAAGAAAGCAGGTGCAGAAAGGGTAAGTGACGAATCAGCAGATGAACTCCGTCGAATCATTGAAGACGTTGCTATCGACATTGCAAAAAGTGCTGTAGATATGACATCTCATGCAGGACGAAAAACGGTTAAAGCAGAAGATGTAAAACTCGCTTCAAAACAATTTACCAAATTCTAATCTAAAGAGTTTAATTGTTGATCTTGTGTTTTTTAAAACGGTACTCTGGCAGAACGGTTATGCGTGAGCCTGCAAAGCTTATACAAGGGGGTTCGACTCCCTCGGGTACCTTTTTTGATAACCTATTCTACAATCACTTTGCCTGCCATCCAAGGATGTAAAGTACAAAAGTAATCAAAAGTACCATGTTCACCAAAAGTGACGCTGAATTTTTGTTCTGGATCTAAATGTCCACTATCAAATAGTGTAATAGGTTCGCCATAAATCCCAGAAGTCACGCTATGAAAGGCCACATCTTCATTTTTCCAGGTTACTGTTTGGCCTTGTTTTACAGTAAACATTGATGGAACGTAGCAAGAATCCGTTTCTTGGCAACCTGGACGGGATACTTTGGTGGGCATTATAACATCGGCCTCAATAATAAATTGTGTTTCTTCTTGTTTAATTTCAGACTCGCCAGTATGGAGTGCTACAGCAATGGCCACCAATATTATTCCAGAAATAATTCCAATAGAAATTATAGTTTTTCTCAAATCACATCACATTTAGAACCAAGGTATTATGTAATTACCAAATTTACTAAATATATAACGTATTAGAAAAATTGTTTGGCTCAAAATGAAAATGGTCTATTAGAATATATCCCGGGATCACAGGCGCTGTTAATCCAGAAAAAAACCACTCCACCCTTGGAAGGATTTTCGGAAAACATACAAGATAACATTCAGGAATATGCAGAAAACTCAAAGAACGAAGTTGAGAAAGGTAATAATTTTCTTCAATGGGTCCTGACGAGAGTTTTTGAGGCTACAGAAGACGACGCAGCAGATGCAATTGTTGATGGAGCAAATGATCTGGGAATAGATGCATATCTTCCTGTTGATTTTTCAGATAATACTATTCGTCTATTTCAATCAAAATACGGGACCTCGCATTCTCTTGAGGCAATAGCTAAATTCAAAGAAGATGCCAAACGTCTTCTTGAAAAAGACATTACAAAAATGAGGCCCGAATTGGCTCAGCTTGTTACAAAAATCAAAGAAAAAAATTTAAAAATTAAATGTTGCTATGTAACTAATCAAAGAGTAGAATATTCTGATGAATTTATTGAAATTTTGGACATAGAAAAAATTATTCAGAGATTATGGGACAGAATAAAAAAACCAGCCGCAGGGAAAAAATCCTCAATAAAATTAGAAAAAATGTTGCGTTATGATAATACTATTTTAGGGGTTTTAAAACTTAGAGAACTTACAGACTTTGTTAGTAAAAACAGAGACTATGTTTTTGAATCAAACATAAGACAATGGATGCAGTTTAAGACTACTGTAAACAAAGGATTACGAGAGACCCTACAGAATAATCCAGGTAAATTTTTCTTTTACAATAATGGAATTACAATTGTTGTTAGTAATTTTGAGGAGTTGGGAGAGAATATCATACAACTTTATGCACCTCAAATTGTAAATGGAGCACAAACATCTAATTCGATTGTGGATCATGCCAAACGAACCAAAAACATGAACGGTTCTATGACAGTAACAATAATCAAAGCAGATGATGAACAAGAACAAAATAATATTACAAAGTATCGAAATTCACAAAACTCTGTAAGAGGAAAAGATCTTGTCTCATTAATGGATTTTCATAAATCTGTGAAGTCTCAATTAAAAAATTGTGGATATTTTTATGAAATTCAAGCAGGATCTTTTGATACTAAAACAAAATCTAAACAAAGTGAATACGAAGGAGATTCGACATACAACAAATATCTTCCAGATAATCACAAAAAAGTTATTGTTGCAAAAGATGCCATTCAGGTTCTAGTTGCGGGAATAGAGCAACGACCTACTGAAGCATATAGCTCTCCCGCCCAATTTCTTCCTCGTGGTAGAAAATACGATGATGTCTTTAATGATAATCTCAAAGATGATTACAAAATTTTACTTTATCCTTATCTTGTAAAAGAATATGCAAAAATGATATTAAAATATGGAAAAAAAGGAGGACATAAAACAAAAAGATATGCTACATTATTTTATGTAGCAGTATACTTTAGAATAATGTATAAAAAAATCCTTGAAACTAAAGGAGATTTTAAAAAAGATGCGGTAAAACTTGAACCAATATTTCGTAGTTTTAAACTAAATTCTAGAATTCTTAAGATTACAGATACTGTAGTTACAAAATTCCTAGAAGATACCATGGTTGAGGATGAAATTGAATTAGCAAATACCAAGCATAATTTCTTCTCACAACATGTCTGGAATGATTCCATGCTAAGAGTATTAGATAAAAAAATTAGGCGAGAAGAAGAGGAAATATCATCTTTAAAAAAATTGGTAGATAATTTGTTTTAATTTTAAAGGTAGAAGTCCAACCAAGTAAAAATCTTGCAGGAGGTTTACATTGGCCAGACTACCTACCTAAATTTTGTATAATCTAGTGATATTTAACATGATTTTTTAGTAAACCCTGAATCTAGAATGTTTTTTATATTGATTAAAAAAAGTAAGGGTGTTTTGGGATCTAAATTCATTTGTGCCATTTGTAGTGAAGAAACATCTTTGCATTTTATTCCAATGAAAGAATGGTCAATTGATGGGGTGCTATGTGGGGATTGCTATTCAAAAAGATTAGGCGAGCATTATCCTGGAGATCACGTAAAGATAAATTAAGAATAAATTTATTTTAATTTTGAATATTTATTAACATTTAGACAATTCCATGCAAGAGGATCATCTTTAACATTTTTTTCATCTAGAAAAATAATGTCAGTTACTGTTTTTTTCTTTTTTAGTAAATTAACCTGAAAACTTTTGAATTGTTTACAGTCACATATTTCATACAAACAAGTATCATTATCCTTCTTATCATGGTCTTCTGCTGTATGACCACAATTACACACTGCATCTTTTTTAACATCCTTGAGATACTTTTCAGAATACACTCCTAATCTTAAATATGCTTCACCGTCATGACCTTTTTTGAATCGTTCATAGTTTTCTGATTTAGATAACATTTTGAAAAATGATATGTTGGTTTGAGGATGTTGAGAATCACCACCCATTATGAACCAATAACTATCACCAGCTTCGACAAATCTAATTTTTATGGAATGATCTAACCACCAGTGAATTTTATCAAGCCAAAGAGTGGTTGCTTGTTTTCTTTCTGTAAAAAGAGGTACCACATTCATCCTAAGATCATAATACCGATAAGCAACACCGATAAAATCCTCAAACCAAGGGATTGGAGATTGGGAAGACAACATCAAAAAACCATGGCTAGAATATTTATCTGATCTGAATTTGTGCTAATACCCTTATATCATGGTAAAACGTTATTTTGTGCATGGCATCGTATAGGACAAGCATACAGATAGTTGGAGATCTTTTGACTGCTACTGAACAGTCAGGTCAAGAGGGAATTAAAACCACAACTTTGCTTACAAAGGCTAATCTATCATATTCCAGATTAACAAAGTTTCTTTCAAATTTGACAGGAGCAGAACTAATTAACAAAATTGAATTTGATGGAAAAAATACATTTGTAATTACCCCAAAGGGAAGACAATACCTGGAATCTTATGTAAAATTTGCCAATGTTGCTGAATCCTTTGGATTAGAGCTTTAAAATCTATTTTTTAGATCTTCTTTTGGCATTAGCTTTTTGTCGTTCTTTTCGTTCTTTGTAAGAACTGTAAATAATGATGATAATCATTCCGGCTATAGCAGCATAAAATAATAGAAATAGTGGTGGGTCTCGAAATGCTCCTGTTGCTGGTTCGATGAATGCGATGGGTATGGTGACAATCATAAAGACGAATATTACGAGAAGATATTTATCCACAAATTGCTTGATTTGCAAAACCATATATCTTTTTGATTTGCGAATTTAAAATAGAAAAAGTTTGATTAAAATTCTGGAAATTATTGGATTCGTATTAATTGGAGGTACAGTTTATTCCTACTTGGGAATGATTGGAAATGAATTACGTTGGCCAGTTTTTTTTGGTTGCGCTGCAGGAGCTCTTGCAATCATTATTTATCGTAAAAAAGTTAGACAACGAGAAAATAAAGAATTGTCTTAGTTCAGGTCAAGTTTATTTTTCGAGTTAGTTTTGATCAAATACGATTCAATCGGCAGATCTATAAAGGATGATTTTAGGGAAGATTGAGGGAAGTAAATGACAGGCGATTTAAAACAGTGGTGGAAAGGATTAGGCAAAGAACTTGAGATAGATATTGAAACCATAAGTGATTCAACATCATAAAATTAAAAATTTTAAAAATAATATATTAAAAGCCTCGAACGGGGTACGAACCCGCGACCTAACGCTTACGAGTCGGAGTTGCCTTTGGGCAACTCCTATGGCACGCTCTACCATGCTGAGATTACTAGGCAGTACGGGCAATATCTCAGTAAATTAGATTGGGAGGAATATAGACAATGGTTACTCGACAACAAAAGTAACCTTCATGCAAAGTATTGTTTCAAATGGAGTCAAAAGTATCAACACCTAGCATTTAATGATGAACTAGTCTCAATGAGCCCATCAAGGACAAAACAAGATGTCCTCAAGGGATTGGCAAATCTTACTAGATATTTAGACATTAAATTTGACACAGACTTTCATGAAATTTTTTTAAAATGGATCAAAAAAAAAGAGATCAAATGGAGACTAAACGTAAAATCAAACAATTATGAGATTTCAAATAGAATTACAATAAAAGACGTTTTAAAAAATATCAATAATCTATCTCAAAAATACAAAACATTTGCCTTGTTTGTACTTGTTTCTGGACTGAGGACTACTGAGGCAAAGGAGGCATTTAACAACCACGATAAGTTGTGTCGTGAGGGTGTAATGGAGTTGTTTTGGGATAGGGTTACAAAGAAAACTAATGCGGTATATTGTCATCCCCTTCTTCATGATAAAATGGATTATCAGGTAAGTTCCTCGAGAATTACCAAGAATTTGCACTCAAAATATCTAGGATGTGAGATTAGGTATCTCAGAAAGCTAAACTATACAATTAATGCCACCAAAATTGATCCCTTACTTGCAGAATTTATGCAAGGAAGGCGAGGAAATGTATCTCAAAGACATTATTTCTTGCCAATGATGAATACCCATAAGAAAAAATGGATTAAGATTTGGAATAAAGTATTATCAAATTTGTA
>DATKZR010000032.1:0-5423 GCA_035527875.1 Nitrosopumilaceae archaeon
CCAACTCCACCTTTTTTCTGGTAGTTCTTCAATAATGGGATGTTTAGTTTTTTTGAAATGTTCTTCGGCATGTTTTCCAGGCGATGACCTATCACATCCAACATGGCCACAGTTAAGGCACATTCTCAACGATCTCCACTGATTTCCCTCTTTTTCACATTCCTCACAACCTTGAGTTTTTGGAGAAGCAGTCTCTGTTATTTGCTTAAAATGTTTGCATTGTTGTTTTTTATGAAACACCTTCAATAACTCTTCAGTAAATTTCAGGTTTGGCACAAATATTCTTGCGCCATCATCTAGCATTATAGTCGTCTTTGTCAAACCTTGATAAACAATAATTCCTTTTTGAGCATTTATTTCAATCATGTCTCCAACACCAATTTCAGGATTCAGGTAATTGCTAAGACCTGCTGAAATATTTTTGAGATGGTTTTGTAAGGCTATTAACAAAAGCCAAAATGCTCCTCCTACAGCTACGATTGTTTCTATTGCTAATGAAAATATATCAAATGATGTTCCAATGTATAAGATTTCTACTGCAACTATACCTAATGAAATAAGGCCTGTTAGTTTTTGAATGCCTTTTAATCCAGAAAAGAATTTTTTTAAAAAATAGGTGACTCCAAAAAAAATACCTGCAGAAATTGCTATGGATATTATGGCGTAGAAGACTTTCTCATCAAATTCAGCCATACGATATCCTCATTCTATTACTATATTTTGCTTCACTTGGATATTTTCTCCATTTTTCTGTAGCATTCAGGCATAACATTCCACAATATATTATTTGATCACTTCCTAAATTAGTTCCAACAAAACCCAAAATGACACAAGCAGAAATTGATGCCCTACGAGCAGATTGGCTGAAAAATAGATTTAGTGAGAAATATCGTAATTTGGAAATGAATTATCCAAATCACCCTATGAAGCCAGAATATGTGGTATTAGATCCAACCTTACAAGAAGATACAATATTTGAAAGATGTATTCTTCCATAATACAACATTAGATTCTAAACCCTGTAGCCAATATTACAGGTGCTGGAGTATATCTGGTAAAGTTTAGAGCAAACAAAGATTAATGCTCTAAAGTTTGAAATTATTTTTTGGGAACCGTTGTTATTTGTGAAGATATGCCCTGAATATCTCTGCTAGGCTTTCTTTTTTCAACATTGAAAAGATTTTTCGATCTTTTCTAGATTAATCATCTTTTAGTTTTGGTATCGTCATGGATAAAAATAGCCTGAAAAAGGTATTCGACATAATACTCATTTTATGAATTTTTTTTAACTTCATCTGTAGAAATTTGACTAAAATTATCTATCAAATATGGCAGCAAAGAAAAAAGCAGCAGCTAAAAAAACAACCAAGGCTTCAAAAACGAAATAATCTTTTGAGGTCTTAATTTTTTTATTTAAAATTATTAATTTTTAAACTCAAAATTCTTTGATCGTAGGTTTTTCATTCCGTATGGATTTTTCCAACTAGGTTGTACCTACAAACCTTGTTACGGCAAATCGGTGTTGTAATTCATAGATATAAACCAGATGAATAATTTGTTTTGCCGTTTTAATTCGAAAAATGTCAATTCATGGTTTTCATTCTTTTTCTTTTTCTTGCATCTTTTTCTCGAATTAACGATTGGGATGAATAGTCGTATTCAGGAAATAATTGCTCAAAACGATTCTCAATCTCATCTTCAGGGTATTCATTACTAATGTGGTTATGAGAACTCAACTTTGGGAAATCTCCATTTATTACTATCACCGCAGCGGGTCAATTTGAATATACTTTCAATTAATTTATCCTGTGCCATACAGAATCTTCCTTCTCGCAATCAATGGAACAATAGTCACTTTCGGATTTTATAATGTCTTTTCCACAATAGCGACATAAAACTTTTGGATCTTTTTCTATCCATTCTTTTTCTGAAAATATTTCATATTCTTCCAAATATCATCATCCTTTTAGTTGTGATAATTTTCTTTTGACACAAAACCATAGGCCATACATAATATTTTACTATAACTTTGTAATTGTGGTATGCCTTATTCTGTTATACGGATTTTTTTATTAAAAAAATTAAACCAAAAGGAATCATTTGCATATTCCATTAAAAATTAATATCAATTATTTCATTCTAAATTATGCATTGCTGTTGTGGAATTAATGGTATATGCATGTATCATTACCTTGAAAATAATCCTGATGCAGTTAAGATAGAGAAGTAAATTCTAAAGACTTTGATCATGATACGACATCAATTAATTGCGAATAGGTTTTGGATGATCTAAATATCAAATTCACGCCTAGGCAGAAATTTATAGTTTTTAGATTTTTTGGATAAATTCATGATTTGAGGTTTAATCGATCTGGATATTTTGAATTTTATTTTAAAATATTTTATTTTTAAATTCAGATTCAACTCTGCTGGAATTCACCTACCAAATTGGGGATGAAAATGGATGCAGATAGGAGTCACGATAAAATTAGAAGATAATTGAAGAAAATTGTATGAATTTTAAATGTAAAAACTGTGGAAAAGAGTTCGATCTTTTCGTAAGTGAATTTTGTTGTATTGAGTGTTCCGAAGAGTATTTTATGAAACCAAAGTTTGTTGTCGAGTAATCTACTTTTGGTTAAAATCTAGATTTTTGAAAAGAATTTATTCAAGCAGTTTTCAAATTTTTTGTTTAACACCAGAAGGCGAGTAGAATCTATAGATAAAGTATCTCCATTAAACCAAGACTTTGACAAATACAAATCTCTATTCATCTCGATTTGAATCCAAGGAAATGGGTTGTTGCCATAGGTTTTAGTGATATGTCCCCCATGAAATGGATCATTTAGTGAAATTTTATTTCTATCAATCCCAAATGAATCAGATAGGCATGAGGCCAAAAGTTCAATCATTTCACTAGATGATGTTTTCCCATCTTGATTTGAGAGGCAAAACATTGGTCTTTTCTTTTCCTTTCCATCAGGTGAAATACCCGGTGCAACAGAGGCCATAGAGTGACAATCCAAACATAGTTGCAAATCTAGTTCTTGAATACTTTTTTGAATAGACCTGTGATATGGTTTGTAATATATCTCAATTAACACATTTCTCATAGAATCATCAGGCTCTCTACCTTGTTTGTAAATGGGTTTCTCATAACACGTTATACTTTTAATTAGACCATCAGGATTTTCAGGAGGTAGATCCTGCAAGGACCTGTTAAGATCAACAAACGTTCTTGCAATATTTGTCTTAATCACCCTCTCAACTTTTTCGCTTAAATCATAGATTTCAATTACAAAAGGATCAGAGTCATCAAACAAATCTTTATCAGTTATAGACAAATGACCGTCAAGTTCTGGAGGTCTTTGTGTTCCTCCATGTGGGATGGATAACAACACTGGTAACTTTGTCAATTCAATCCTTCTGCTGTTCCATCACGTCTAATTTCTGCCACACCTTGAAATCCATCTCCTGATTGCTTTTTGAGTACGGCATGAATTGCACCCAAATAGAAAGAAAATCTCTCTTTAATGTCAATTTTATAGCCCATTTTTTTTAAATGCTTGATAATTTCAGTTCCAGAATCAGATGCTTCAAGACTAATCTTTCCATCAAGGGAAGAATGAATTCTGGGTCTTTGCATTGCGTAATCAATAGAGTTATCCGCATCAATTATTCTGGAGATAAAATGACTGACTACAGAAAAGATTCTTGCACTTCCTGGGCTACCTAATACTATCCACGGCTCATGGTTATAGAAGATAATAGATGGTGAGACTGAGCTCCAAGGAATTGCATTGGGTCTCAGATAGAAAGGATGGTTGGGATTTTCTAACTCAAAAGCAGACATGTAGTTATTGTATAGAAATCCCAAACCATCAGCTGCTGCCTTGGAACCATAAACTAGCTCTATTGATTGGGTAATTCCTACTGCATTTCCCTCTTTATCCATTACTGAGAGATGTGTAGTATCTTCAATGTCAGGTGTTTCCTTTAGTGGTAACTCCGGATCTATTGAATCTCGAATAGATTTGGTAAGACTCCTTGCAAAACTGGGGCTCAAATGAGTCCTTTCATCTATTTGATGATATGTTTGCGGATTGAATTTGCGTTGTACTCGGTATAGTAGTGCTTTACGAAACGTTTCACAAACAAAGTGATATGATTGAGGAGTACGTGATCTAAGAAACGATTTTTTTAAATTTGATAACATCATTAAAACCAAAAGCATGGTATCACCTGCAGCTGGAGGTGGCATCGTGTAAACCTTAATTCCTCGGTATCTCCTACTGATGGGTTTTCTTTCGATAGGTACAGGAATTAGTGCAAGATCTTCTTTACGTAAAAATCCCCTGTTGATTTTCATGTCTTTATCAATTAAACTTGCAATCAGTCCATGATAAAATGAGCGATAACCATACTTTGAGATGAGATCAAGTGTATATGCTAAATCATCTTGTACAAAAAGATCTCCTATGTCATAAGGGGCCACGCCATCTTTTAGAAAATACTTTGCTCCTGATTTTGACTTTACTCTGGAAAACTTTTCTAGATTCTGTTCTTGTAAATGGTGTTGCAGATTTGTAATGCGGTATCCTCGTTTTGCAATACGAATTGATGGTTTTACTATTGTTTCCCATTTTAATCGTCCATAGGTTTCATTGAGATATCCTAGCGTTGCTATAGTACTAGGAACAGTTGTTGCTTTGTATCCTATGAAACGATGGGATTTTTTCTCAAAGAAAGTGTTATGTGCCAAAGATGGTGCTCTGCTGGAGCCATCTATTGCCTTAGTTTTACCATCAATGTGCAAAATAACTAGTGATTGTCCACCGATTCCAGAGGCCTGAGGCTCACAAACACCCAAGGCAAGGGAGGTAGCACAAGCTGCATCAACTGCGTTTCCACCTTTTTTGAGCATCTCTACTCCTGCTTTTGTTGCATCAGGAAATGCACTGGATACCATCCCATATTTTGCAACAGAGCATTTTTGGTCAGATGTAGATGTAAAGGAATTTTCTATTTTTTCAATATTCATTTTACGTCCTCATTAGAAAGACGGGAACACTTGTTTATTGTGAGAGCTAAAAGTATCCCTCTGTCAATTAAGCTGTCACGTAAAATATGCTCGTTTGGTGTTCGGTAATCAGTTCCAATTGGACCCATCGAGCCAATCACAAATTTGTCTCTAGAAATATCGCATATACTAGATGTTGCAAATCTGTGCTGTGAAGTTATATTAATCCCTGCTAGTTTAGCCAACTTTTGAATCACTTCATAGAATTGTTCAGTCTTTTCTGTTTTTTCTGATGGTTCTCTTGTAACTTGTTTTACCACATGAACATCAATGTTTGAGTTTATTTTCTTTTGTGCAACCTTTCTAATCTCAGAATCAAACTGCTTGCCTTGTTCAACACTTG
>DATKZR010000033.1:0-2664 GCA_035527875.1 Nitrosopumilaceae archaeon
ATTGCTCTAAAATAGAAAAAGATGTTGGATGGAAACCAACTTTTTCTTTTGAATCTGCTTTGGAAAATACAGTTCAATGGTATCTTGATAATCAAGATTGGTGGGAACCACTTGTGGATGAAAATACCTTACATCCCCAACCGTGGACCTTAAACTGGAAATGAAATTTCTAGTAACAGGATCGGCAGGATTAGTGGGACAAAATGTTGTACTTGACCTAGTAAAGAAGAATCAAGAAGTTTATTCGGTTTACCATAATGACAAACCTATTGATGGAACTCCTATTAATTTAGATCTTTCAGACTTGGAAAAAATAAAACATACAATGCAGGAGATAAAACCAGATATCGTAATTCATCTTGCTGCCATGACAAATGTTGATCTCTGTGAGACAGAACAAGAACTAGCTCACACAATAAATGTAAAAGCTACTGAAACATTAGCAAAACAAGCGGCAAAAACTAATACATTTTTTGTCTATGTCTCAACTGATTATGTATTTGATGGCAAAGAAGGGATGAAAAAAGAAGATGATGCTCCAAATCCGTTAGGATATTACGGCAAAACAAAACTGGAAGGCGAGAAATCACTAAACAATCTTGCATCAAACTGGGCGATTGCAAGAACTAGTACACCATTTGGACTACATCCAAAAAAGAAAAGCTTTCCTCTATGGGTTAAAGAAAGTCTGGAATCAAAAAAAGAGATACCAGTACTTTTGGATCAATTTACATCACCAACCTGTGTCCCAAATCTATCAAAAATGTTAATTGAGGTTGCAACAAGACAGATTACAGGAGTAATTCATCTGGCAGGCGCAACTAGGATTTCCAGATATGATTTTGCAGTAATGGTTACAGAAAAATTGGGACTAGACACCACATTACTCTTAAAGGCAAAAACTGAAGAAATGAATTGGAAGGCAAAAAGACCTAAAGATTCTTCTCTTGATGTCTCAAAGGCAACTGAAATCCTAAACGAAAAACCACAGACTATAGAGCATAGTCTATCATTATTCATAGACGAGATGACAAATTAAGCATCGGTTTTATATTACAATTAATTTTTTGAAAAAGAATTGAAAGGAATAATTCTGCATGGTGGCCATGGAACACGACTTAGACCACTTACTCATACAGGACCTAAACAGCTACTTCCAATTGCAAACAAACCAATGTCCCAATATGCCCTAGATGATCTTAAAAGAGCAGGAATAATGGAAATTGGAATTATTATTGGCGATGTGTATCCAGAAAAGGTCAAAGAGTATTATGGTTCAGGGGAAAAGTTTGGTGTCAAAATCACTTACATTTACCAGGATGCACCAAAGGGAATATCTCATGCAGTAAGATTGTGCAAGGACTTTATCGGCAATGACAAGTTTATTGTGTATCTGGGAGATAACGTACTAAGAAAAAATCTCATAGGTTACACAAAAAAATTTGAAACTTCAGATTCAGATGCAATGATTCTATTGTGTGAGGTCGACGAGCCTCAAAGATTTGGAATCGCAGAACTTGACAAAGATAATCCGGGTAAAATTAAAAAAATTATGGAAAAACCAAAAGATCCGCCATCAAATCTAGCAGTAATTGGAATATACTTTCTTACTCCAAAGATCTTTGATATTATTGATAATCTAAAACCTTCATGGCGAGGAGAATTAGAAATTACTGATGCATTAGATTTGCTATTGAATCAAGGAAATAAAATTGAATATGATACTGTAACTGGCTGGTGGAAAGACACTGGAACTCCTGAGGATATAATTCATGCAAACAAGTTAGTTTTGGATTCAATTGGTACTGAAAATCAGTTTCTAATAGATAATGACTCTGAAATTAAAGGCAATATTGTAATTGGCAAAGGAACCGAAATATCTCGAGACTCTTTTGTAACTGGTCCTGCAATAATTGGTAAAAACTGTAAGATTGGACCTGCAGTAAGACTGGGGCCATACATTTCTGTTGGGGATAACTGTACTTTGAAAAATTGTAATATTGAAGAGTCAATAATCATGGAGGATTGCCAAATTGATGCTAAAATTGACTTGTCATTGAGTATTGTTGCTCATTCGTCTGAAATTAAGGATAGCAAAGTTCCAAAGAAGCAACAATTTTTGCTTGGTGAAAGATCACAACTAAAAGTATAAGCCAAATACTTTAGAAAAAATATTTTTAATTTGAGATTTACTTGACTGCCTTACCTTGATGCAAAATATTTAATTTTAGAAGCAAATTATTTATTTTAATATGTTTTTATAATCTAGATTAACCCTTTTAAAAAAATTTAAATTCCCCCGATTAATTGGAACTTAAGGTTTCAAGTCCCAATCACGTTTGCTACAACTCACACAGAATAAATTTAATTCTGGTTGCTCCTTATAACAAAATTTACACATTGTTTTTTGTACTAATGCCACTATCGCCACTAAATTTCTATTAAAAAATTATATTATTAAACATAACTTACTGTAACATTATTTTTGATACAAAATTAAAAATATAATAAGTACTTCAATCCGCCTTTTTGAACAAATAATTTTTTCTGATGGAATTCAATAACAAAGTTTCAAAATTTTCTTAATCTTTTTTGTTGGCAGACTCTATTATTGAATATTTTTCTTTTACAACATGATATTAGAATTTATTTCATTAAAATACG
>DATKZR010000034.1:0-14429 GCA_035527875.1 Nitrosopumilaceae archaeon
GATTCTAATTTGTAGAGACATCGATGTTATGAAAGGGAGCCTTTAGAGAATTGGCAAAAGATTCGATTTGTGGAAAGAAAGTTATCGTAAGAGCAACAATTGCAATTATCAAAAAAATAATTTTCTTATTCATGGTTTCAATTTCCTGTTCTTTTTATCCTTCCATACTTGTCGAATCAGAAAAAAAATCCCCATGCTAAGAATTATTATTCCAGGCAAAAACATCCCATTGAATCTATACCATGCTGTGGAAAAATCACAGTTTAGGCAGGGAGTAATGCTTAGGAATCCAAAATACATGACTCCAAACAAATGAACCCATGGTGCAATTACAATTGCAAAAATTCCTATTCCAATTTTTTTACACCGTGTCCTTATTTTTTCAGCGTTTTTGAGTTCCATTAAATATCTAATTTTCTTTTAGTAAAATTTCTTATTTATTATTTCATAATCTCAACTAAGATTTTGAATTATTTTTTGGGAAGGATGGGAATTTGAAAATAATATTCCCAATTTAAATATGGTAGAAGCTGAAAATTGACATGAAATACTTGATTTTATTTTTATTTCTACTAACTTCAATAATTTTTGTGGCAAATTTTGATTCTTCCTTTGCAGCTGATAGTTCATCTACCAAGGATGAAAAAATGGCAAAACCTGAATTGAGAGGACAACCTGAAATGCATGGTCAAGAGATGATGATGGGTAAACACCATATGTCACATATGGGAATGTGCGGTCCAGGATTTGCTCCACTAGATGAAATGTGTGTGCTAGATGACAGATGTGGTCCTGGGGCATATGCTGGAAGGGTGTGTATTATGGATGGAGTAATGAAACAATATCTCAGACCACTCCAACAAAAATATGCTGGAATTTCAGTTGATGAGATAATCTGTGCTGAAGGAAAACAGGTATTATTCAAGTCCAGTGATGCAACACCTATTTGTGTGAATTCACACTCTGTTGAAAAATTAATACAACGAGGAGGATGGCAAAGTGAAAAACCATCTATTGCATGTACATTGGAATGGGCTCCAATATGTGGAGTTGATGGAATGACATATGGCAATATGTGCAATCTAAAATCTCAACATATGGCAATGAAACATCAGGGGGAGTGCAAGGCCCAAGAAACTAAAAAAGAAAACGAAACCATGTTTACATCTTACGTAGAGATGGTTGATGGAGTTCAGGTTGTGACTATAGTTGCAGAAGAGTTCAAATTCATTCCTTCTGAACTAAACATCAGTTCAGGAAAAACCAAATTTGTCTTGATCAACAACGGTGTAGGCGAGCATGAATTTGTAGTCTATGATGCTTCTAAACAAGACATACTAGAGAAAGCTGAATTGGCTGAAGATGAAGAAACTATAGAGGAAAACATTCTCTTTGAGATAGAAGAAGTACATGGTGGTGAATCTGGTGAAAGTGAAGTTATGGATCTTACAAAAAGATCATATGTGATAGGATGTCTCGTACCGGGCCACTTTGATGCAGGAATGAAAGGAACTCTTGAAATAGCGGAATAAACACATGATCTAAAATGACTTTTCATTATACTGTAAAAACCCAAAAAAACATAGATAAAGTAATTGGGGAAATTACGACAAAACTTTCAGAAATAAAATTTGGTGTTCTTGGAACCTTGGACTTTAAGGGAATCTTTGCAAAGAAAGGAATTGATTATCCACACGAATACAAATTATTA
The DNA here is from genome assembly GCA_035527875.1 of Nitrosopumilaceae archaeon. Classification (GTDB taxonomy): domain Archaea; phylum Thermoproteota; class Nitrososphaeria; order Nitrososphaerales; family Nitrosopumilaceae; genus Nitrosomaritimum. The sequence continues at coordinate 1,712 of DATKZR010000034.1, forward strand.
GAGGTATGTAATCCTCAAGCTGCAAAACGAGCACTTGATTCTGATCCAAACATTGGATTATTACTTCCATGTACAATAGCAGTTTATGAAAAAGATGGAGAAAATTATATCAGTTTGGCAAAACCTACAACATTGCTAGCAGTTGCATCAAACAAAGATCTAGAATCTATGGGACAAGAAATTGAAGAAAAACTAATTGAAGTAATTGAAAACTCCAAATGATAAGCAAATCTGCAACAAAACCTACTTTCTCAAACTTCCTAGAAACAGCACAACTTTATGCGTAAAAGAGGGGCGTTCTCTTTTTATCGACAAAGAGTAAAAAGACACTCCCCTCCTAGGCACAGATTTTGCGCATTAACTAAAGTCATAACGCGAGTTTGTTTACAAAGAATCTCTAAAATCTCTGTAATTGAAATTTCCTTTTACAATTACCACAAAACCTTTCCTTGGTTTTCTTGCTTTCAGTACATAAAGATGAACCCCCCCTGTCACATTTTTCTTTAATTATTATTTATTTTCCAATTTCTAGTAGAATATTCTCATCTTGCCATTGAATGTTTTCTACATCCTCAAAGTTATTTCTAATATTTTGTTTAAATTTCTCTAATGATTTTTCAAATTCATCGTTACTGTATAAGGTAAATGTGGAATAGTGATTATTTTTGGCTTTTTTAACAAGACTACTCAAACTAGAGGTTCTATTATGTCCAAATACATTTGTATGTTCAATTCTCATTTCTGCCTTTTCAACAGCATACTTTAATTCATCAAATTCAAACAGCCGATTCTCCATTTCTGAAAACAATGGAAAGTGTTTTCCCCAGATGTTTCTTGAATTTTGATCTCGTAATCGCGTGTAAATGAATGCATGACCGTCATCTTTAAGGCATTCATAAACTTCTGCCAAAAATTTTTGTATATCAAAATGATGTATGGCATTAAACGTTACAATACAATCCATGGAATCACTTTCTAAAGGTAATTTGTTGGCATCTCCAGGCATAGCACAAAAATTTAAGATATTGTTATCCATCAAATATCTTTTCAAATATTTGATCATGTCTTCATTGTAATCAACACAGTGAAGATAACTATCGTTATCTAATGATTTTAAAAGTTCCAGTGAATATCGTCCATCACCACAACCTACATCCGTCATGGTGATTCCTGATTTTTTACGTATGTGATTTATTATGTGTTCTATTACATCTGAGTCCGTTGTTCTCAGACCTCTATATTTTGGAGCAATTTCTGAAAAATGACTATTTGTCTTTTGTTCTGTGATTATAGTTTCCCTCAAGATATTATCCTCTTTTTTATTCCACCATCACACAAACAAATCAAAAAATTATGAAAGAAATTTCCATGCAGAGTATTGTTGTAACTAAAATTACAAGTACACGTAAAATTATTCATTAATTGTGCCCAGAGGGATTTGAATCCATAGGACTCTAAATTGAACTGAATTCCAAAAAATCATTCTTAATAGAATTACACTGCGTGGTCCTATAAACTCCGTCAATTCAGAACTGCTTCATTAAATTCTCTATATTAATTTGAAAAATTTTCTTTTTTTGTCATTATTTTTTATAATTGAAAATATGCAATGGTGCGTAAAATGACTTCCTATGGCACAGACGAATACTATCTTAGGGATTGTCTACGGTCTGGTAAACGATAAACAATTGCATGACTCTAATTCTGCTTTGCACCATTGCATGGCATACCTAAGGCAATTCTGCATTTAACCTGCACTGAGAAATTGTTCATACAAATCATCAGTAAACCCTCCAAATCCTTATCTCAAATTACCTACAATACCCATTAGATTGAATCCAAAAGACATGGAAATAGAATTTCAAGGAGTCAAAACAACTATTGGGGAATTAACTATTGAACAAGCCCAAGATTTTATTTTTGAGCTATTAAATGAAAAGGAAGATGCAAGCGATGTAATTCAAAAAATGTTCTTTTATGGAAAAATGCACAGCATTCAAGAAGAGGATATAGAAAAAGACTAGCATCCATGTTTTGTGTGTAAAATAGAATTAATTGGATATTTTCATTAATCCTTCTTTTATCATGAATTGGATTCCTTGGACAAATGAATTGTCATCAATATCCCCTGCTGCCCACCATCCTGCATTATTCTTAACCCAGTCAGGAATGTTATTGTCTTGTGAACCTGTTCCTTGTTCAGTAGCAGGTATTTTCATCAACCCTTCTTTTATCATGAACTGGATTCCTTGGACAAATGAATTGTCATCAATATCACCTGCTGCCCACCATCCTGCATTGTTCTTAACCCAGTCAGGAATGTTTTGAGCAGATATGTCTGCAGGTCCTGCCCTTAACTCCATTGATGGTGGATCAATTTGAGTTTGTGAGTCAGAGTTTACCGAAAATGTAATAATTTCTACTGTCGCCTTTGAGCTTCCATATTGAGCTTTGACCTTGTACTTTCCTTCTCCAAATTCATCATCAAGAATTACAGTGAGGGAAAATGTAGCATCAGGATTTACTGGAGTTTTTTGAGTCACAATTAGGCTATTTTTTGAATCAAAAATTGAAATTCGTAAATCTCTGTCTCCATCATATTTGTTGACAACTCCCGAAAATGTTACTGGTTCTCCAAGGCTATAGGATTCTTTATCCAAATTTATCTCGACAGTATAGTTTCCAGCACTGCTTTGTTCAGGAGGACCTCCATAACCCAAGGCGTTCTGTCCTAAAGATAAGACAAGTACCGACATTGCAGTAATTAGGAAAATTTTGTTAAATCTCATGACCACCCTATACCATTTCGTTCTAGATTTAAATGGTGAGTGAGGAAGTATAGCGAAACTAGGACTAGAATTTATATTTTAGAGATATGGTTTTAGAAGCGAATCAAGCTCTTCAAGATTTTGTCGATTACCTGAATCTCCTCTAGTCTTTCTTTGATGGTAGTCTCATTCCAGCTTTTCATAAATTCAGACTTTTGATCTAATTTTTTTAAATTTTGAACTTGTTTTTCTAAATAACTTTTGTAATCTTGCAGCATGTCTAGTCCATGATTGTGTTTGTCTTGAAATGATTTGTCCATGTATAATTTAAAATCTTAAATGAACTTTAAATTTTCCTGCAATTCAAGGTCTTGGAGGACCTTGGTGTTGACCTCGCTCACAAAAGCTACAAACCTCATCTATTATTGACTCTGCCTTGTCTGTATCATGCTTAAACTCTGCTTCAACTATGGCGTTTTCCTCTTCATATCTGTGACCAAATTCTGGAATCTCATTGGGACATGTACACAAGTAACACGAGCATTTTTTCATAATATCTAAAAAGATGCCAAGCTAAAGAATTTTACCAAAACTCTTAGGTTTTATATTGGCTCCAAAGAAAATCATATCATTATACATGTCATCTAGTACCCCAAAAAAGATAGCTGAAAATCAATACGAAATCGAAGCTGATTCAAATCTTGGAATGAAAGTTCCAGTACGAATCTATGCAAATGAGGCACTATTACAAAAGATGTTAACTGATAGAACTATCAAGCAGGCCAAAAATGTCGCAACCATACCTGGAATTGTTGGACACAGTGTAGTGTTGCCCGATGGTCATGAAGGCTATGGCTTTCCCGTAGGTGGAGTAGCTGCAATGGATGCCGAAGAGGGCATGATTAGTCCAGGTGGAGTTGGATATGACATTAATTGTGGAGTGAGATTACTTCGCTCAAATTTAACTGAAGACATTGTTCGCTCTAAACTCAAAGAACTAGTGAATGATCTGTTTACCTCTATTCCATCAGGTGTTGGCTCCAAGGGCTCGATAAGGCTAAGCCCCTCTCAACTCGATGAGGTTCTAGTGAGAGGAGTCAATTGGGCAATTGATAACGGATATGGCTCAACAGATGATGCTGATGTATGCGAAGAAAATGGACAAATAGATAATGCTGATCCAAATAAAATCTCAGATAAAGCAAGAAAACGAGGAGCACCACAATTGGGATCACTTGGTTCTGGAAATCATTTCCTTGAAGTACAAAAGGTATCAGAGATTCATGATGAAGAGGCTGCAAAAAAAATGGGAATCACAGAGGGAACAATTACAGTTTTGATTCATTGTGGTTCACGAGGATTTGGACACCAAGTGTGTAGTGATTATCTCAGAGTTGCAGAACAGGCGATGGAAAAATATGATATTCATTTAGCTGATAGAGAACTAGCATGTGTTCCAAATACATCAGAAGAAGGAGAGTCTTACAGAAAGGCAATGTTTGCAGCACTAAACTTTGCGTGGAGTAACAGGCAAATGCTTTCACATTGGACGAGGAAATCATTTGAGCGAGTTTTCAATCAATCAGAAGATGATTTGGAGATGAAACTAGTTTATGATGTGGCACACAATATTGCCAAAGTCGAAAAACACATGGTCAACGGTGAGCAAAGAAAACTTGTAGTTCACAGAAAAGGAGCAACAAGAGCATTTCCAGCCAATAAAGAAGAGGTTCCATTCAAGTATAGACATCTCGGACAACCAGTTTTGGTTCCAGGATCAATGGGAACGTCGAGTTGGATTTTACTTGGGCAACCAAATTCAATGAATTTGAGTTTTGGATCTACTGCTCATGGAGCTGGAAGAACAATGTCTAGAACAAAGGCCAGACGAGACTTTAATGAAAGTGACGTTAAAAAATCATTAAATGATAAAGGAATATTCCTCAAAGCATTGACTAGAGACGGAGTAGTAGAGGAGACACCTCAGGCCTACAAAGACGTGGATGCTGTAGTCAATGTCTCCCATGAGCTAGGAATAGCGACCAAAGTAGCAAAATTAATCCCTATAGGCGTGATTAAAGGTTGAGCGAAGAAGATTCCGAACTAGAAAGACTAAAGGCAAAACGGCTAGCAGAAATGCAGCAAAATATTTCATCCCAAAAACAAGTACAACCTACCGAAGAACCAGAAAAAAAAGAAGTCAAAAATCCTCGCGATATGGTGTTAAGTTATTTGGGATTTCGCGGTACTGAAGTTTTAGAAAATGCTGAATCCCAATTCCCAAAGGATACAAAAAGTGTCATCGGTCAACTCGCCCAGTTAATTCAATCCGGTGAGCTAAATGAAAAAATGGATGGAGGACAATTATTACAATTATTTAGATCAATTGGACTCAATGTAAGAATGAATACAAAGATTAACGTTGAACAGGATGGAAAATTTGTATCATTATCTGATAAATTTAGCAGTTCTAAAAATAATGAAGAGTAATGGGTACTACATTTGAGGTTAGCACTAAAAATTATGGTGATGATAAACTTGCAATCAAACTGGCACTATCTCACTTGGAGACTCTAGTTGGAAGTGTAAATGGTTATTTGCTTAGCGAACCCGACTCAAAATTTGGTTGGACGTTCTTCAAGATAGCAATTAAACCTGATTTACAAGATGAAATTGAAAAAAAATTTGCCAACATGTTTGAAAAATATAATGGTAAAGCATCTGAAAAATTTACAAATTTTATGACAGACTATTTTAAATCTAAAAATTGTAATATTAAAATTAAATTATTAGATTCCTAGACTCTTCTTCCTCTTTTTCCACCTTTCTTTCTGGTGGTATCATGAGGTATTGGTGTAACATCATCAATTCTTCCTATCTTGAATCCTCCTCTAGCTAGTGCTCTGATTGCAGCTTGTGCTCCTGGACCTGGAACCCTTGAACCAACTCCTCCAACTGCACGAACTCTAATGTGGAATCCAGTAAATCCTTTTGTCCTTACTACCTCAATTACGGCATTTGCAGCTTTCATTGCAGCAAAGGGAGATGATTCGTATCTATCAGCATTAACGTGTACTCCACCGGAACTAAGGGCAACAGTTTCTGCCCCAGTAAGGTCAGTCATATGGATAATTGTGTTATTGTAACTACTGTAAATGTGAGCGATACCCCATTTGGCTGGACCCTCCTTTTTTACCTCAGGCGCAGTTTTTGTCTTTTCTTCAGCTTTTGATTCTACAATCTCAGATTTTGCTTGAATTTCTTCAGCTTTTGATTCCACAATCTCAGATTTTGCTTTAATTTCTTCAGTTGGGGCCTCTACTTTGATCTCGGCTTCAGTTTCTGACAATGTCTGCTTTGGTTGTAAAGGGTTTAAAAAACATTGATTTTTTACAAAATTTCAATTTTTACTGAATCTGGCAAATGACCATAATTCATATATGATCATTAACTTTTTTGCGTGTGAAATCAATTATGGGTATTGCCATAGCAGTGGCAGTAGCTTCGGCAATTTTGGGATCATTACTTTTTCAATTTTTGGTACCAATAGACAACATACCACAACAAATTCAACTTGAAGAAAAATGTGAGAAAATTGCAACAGAAGGATTTCAAATCCAAATAAAGTATTCTGAAATAAATTTTGATACCATGCCAAAAGAAGATGCAGACGCGCTAAGGTATTTAGATGAATTATGGATACGAGACTGTGTATCTAATTTATCAGGGGAAAAAATTTTTGAAATAGCAAAAAAAGCTGAAGATGATTACTATTCAGGAGAATAATTCTATTTTTTAAAATGATGCCAACCAAGATCTTGTAAAGGTACAGAATTTTTATTTTTTTCAATAAAAACTCCTCTCCCTACAACTACATGACCAATCTCGATAATTGGAGTTTTGGTAAGAGCCGCATTTTTGATTATTTTAGATTTATCTTTTTTTGATACAGTAAATACAATTTCGTATTCTTCCCCTCCATGAAAAACCAAGTCCTCAAAATTTTTCTTGCGTAATTTTGAGAAATTTTCAATGTCTTTTTTAGATGGAATATTGTCTATAACAAATTTACATTTACTTTGCTTTGCCATTTCAGTTAGAGTGGTTGAAAGACCGTCACTTGAATCCATTGATGATGAAAAGTAACTTTTATTTTTTAAACCAAAATCTATTCTTGGCTTTGGTTGTGTCACTGATTTTATTGCCTTTGTAGAAAATCTATCATTTTTTTTCATACCTTTGAGCATAATCTCTAGCCCTGCTGCCGTATATCCAAACGGACCTGTTACAAAAATCAAATCTCCCGGGTTTGCTCCTTTTCTATGCACTATTTTCTCTGCAATTCCAAAAATACAGACATGAAATACTATTTCTTTGCCTTGGTTTGTGTCCCCGCCTAAAATATGAACATTGAATTCATTTGATGCCTTTTTGAAGCCCTTTGCAATTTCATCAATCTCTTCTTTTGAAATTCCGGCAGGTAGGTTTATTGAAATAATTGCAAATTCTGGTTTAATCCCCTTGGCAGCAAAATCACTAATGCAGGCAACAACGCTCTTTCTTGCAGCATCATTTAGACTCATTTGGGGTGGAATATCTGTACTTTGAACTAGAGTGTCAACTTTGACTATAATTTTGGTTTTTCCTATACTAAAAGACTCTACATCCTCTGAAACAAAGTTCTTGTTTCCAAATATTTTTTGAAATTTATTTATTATTTCAAACTCATCTAACTTCGTCATAACATTGATTTACTAATTCTGATGATTCTTTAACAATTTTCCTACATTTATCAAGGCTATTTGACTCAGCTGAAATTCTAATTATGTCTTCAGTGTTTGATTTTCTAATCAAAACCCAACTATCCTCATCAATAATTCCTTTAATTCCATCCAAAGTAATCACCTCAGAATACTTTGTTTTTAATTTACTTGCAACTTTTTGCATGACTTTTTCCTGATAAACTAATTCAACGTTTGTTTTCTCTCTTATCTGAACATAATTTTCCATAAAATCCAAGACTTCGTTAAATTTTGAATCCTTCAACATTGATGCAATTAAACCACTAGTAAGAATTCCTTCTCTACAAAAATTAAATTCAGGCAGAATAAACCCCGCGCTGCTTCCTTCTCCTCCTGCTTGAGCTTTAGTTTGAATCATCAAATCTACGACGTTTGCTTCACCTACTTTTGAGCGTTGGACTGTTCCGCCATTTTCTTTAATGAATTTCTCAATTGAAACGCTAGTGTCGATACTCAAAACAAAAGTTTTGTACCCAAGATCTAAGGCTTTAGCAACTCCCAACCCCAACGTTACATCCGGAGTTTGTTTTTTTCCATTTCTAACTACAACTAATCTATCTCCATCTAAATCAAATGCAAATCCAATATCTCTACTTGAAGATGCTTTAACAAGATCAGTTAAACTATCTGCCGTGGGATCTGGACCTCTCGTACATCCCTTGAGATCCGGATTAATCACATCTACATTACAACCTATCTCTCTCAGTAATTTAGGTGCAAATTCTTTTGCAGCCCCTCCTCCTATGTCAACTACGATTTTAGGCGTGTTTTCTATATTTCCTATTAACTTTTTTGCATCTTCAATGTATGATGATTTAATTTCCTCTTCTGAACCAACCGGTGATTTTTGATATTGGCAAGTTTCTAAAATCTGTGGTAATTCTTTCTTGTTAATTCCTCTTCCTTCAATAATGAATTTTAATCCATTCCACTCAATGGGATTATGTGAGGAAGTCACAACAATTCCTGAGCCAAATTTTCTGGCTTCGTGAAAAACTACCGGAGTTGGAGCAGTTCCAAGGTCAAAGACATTTACCCCATTTTGTCTCAAGGCAGCACTGGCAGTTTCTTTAACCATATTACCTGACGGTCGTGTATCTTTCCCAATTACACATTTTTGAGATTTTATCAACCCCGAAAAATTATTACAAAATTTAATTACCTCTCGTAAAGTAAAATCTTCCCCAAAAATTCCCCTAATGCCAGAAATAGTTTTTTTCATCTGTTCAAAACCAGAAAAGCGTTATTTAAACATCAGTTTTGACACTTTTATTTTAAATCATGATTCATAGGATCTCCATGAGAGCGCTCTATGAAGTCATAAAAGAATATGATCCATACAAAAATTATTCAATTCACATCGCTCCAACTATTGCAAAATATCCAAAACTTTCTAAAAAAAAATTTGATAAAAAAATAATTATATTGTAACAAAATCATAATGAATCTAGGCATTCTAAAATTATTAAAATAATATAATTATCTAGATAAATTACCCCTATGGTTTCAGGTATTCAATTAATGGAGAAAGTTTTGTTTAAAATAGCAAAACAATGGATTGCAGGCAATACCATCGATGAAGCTCTCGAATCTGCAAAAAATGCCTATGATGAAGGCAGACATGCAATCATAAACAAACTCGGTGAATATCATACCTCAAAAAAACAAATAAAAATTACTGTAACTGAATATCAAAAAATAATAAATTCTTATAGAAAATGGGAAATTCGTGGGGCAATATCGATTAAACCCACCCAAATTGGTCTTTCAATTAACCAAAAACAATGTTTTCAAAATTTGAAAAGTATTATTGAACATGCTCGAAATGCCCATGTTTTTGTTTGGTTAGATATGGAATCTGCTGATCATACTGATGAAACTATCCATCTTTATGAGGTATTTTTCACCAGATACGAGAGATTAGGAATAGCTTTACAGGCAAATCTAAAAAGAACTGAAAACGATTTAAGTAATCTAATCGCTAAAGGCGCAAAAATTCGTCTGGTAAAAGGAGCATATAGTGAAAAAGCAAGAATTTCCTACAAATCAAAAAAAGATGTTGATAGGAATTATCTGAAATTGATGGGAATTCTATTCAAAAATGGGAATGAATTTGGAATTGCCTCACATGATCCAAAAATGATTGAAAGGGCCATTAAACTCTCCAAAACTTATCCCAAAAAATTTGAATTTCAAATGCTTAAAGGAATTGGTGATGGAATTAAAGCACAACTAGTAAAGAAAAAATTTGTCGTTTCAGACTATATTCCATATGGAACAAATTGGATTCCATATTCATTTAGACGAATCAAAGAACGGAAACGAAACATTTTACTTTTAGGAAGTTCATTCCTTCAGTCACACCGTGTTTGAGTTTGAGTCCGCATAAATTGTTGTAAATAGTTTTCCCCGCCTGCACCTTTTCCAGTAGTTCCAGAGTTTTTCCAACCTACAAAAGGTTGACTTGACACCAGCGCTGCTGTTGTGGCACTAGCAGTTCTATTGGCATAAACAACGCCGGCTTGTATTTTATTAAAAAATTCTTCGAGCTGTTCTTTGTGTTCGCTAAAGATCCCAGCAGTTAAACCGTATTCTGTAGCATTTGCAAGACCTAATGCTTCACCAAATTCATCATATTTTTGGATACATAAAAAGGGCAGAAATAATTCATCTTTTATCAATTTGTGATCCTTTGGTAAATCAGTGACAATGGTAGGAGTTACATAGTATCCATTATGAAATTCAGGGTTCTGAAGTATAGTTCCTCCAACAATAATACGTCCGTCTTGTTTTGCCAGATTTACTGCATCTTCAAATTTCTTTTTTGCTTCTTCGTTAATTATAGGCCCCAAAAAAACATCCTTTTCCCAAGGGAGACCTATTTTTAGACTCTTAGTTTTCTCCACTACTTTGGAAATAAATTCATCAAAAACATCATTCTGTACATATGCCCTAGAACATGCACTACACTTTTGACCTCCAAATCCAAATGCAGCTTTTATTATCCCTTCCGCGGCCTTTTCTAGATTTGCAAATTTGGTTACAATGACTGGATTTTTGCCTCCCATTTCTGAGATAAACGGTTTGCTGGTAGTTCTTGTAAATTCATTAAATCCTGCTTTGCCTACTTCCTTTGAGCCGGTAAAGGCAATTCCATCTACATTTGGATTTTCAATAATTGTTTTGCCAACTATGCTGCCTGATCCCGTCACAAAGTTGATTACGCCTGCTGGAAGTTTTGGGTAAATTATCTTTGCAAACTCAAAAGCAGAAAGCGGAGCATCACTTGCTGGTTTTAAAACCACAGTATTACCTGTAAGTAAGGCCCCTGCAGTCATTCCTATTGCAATTGCTGAGGGAAAATTAAATGGAGAAATTATTCCCCAAACTCCATAAGGCTTCATTACGGTTTGTGTTTTTTCATGTGGATTTGGATGATGTGTAGTTTTGCAAAATCCCTCATTCTTTTCTAACAAAAAGGAATAAAATCGCATAAAATCAATTGCTTCATCAATATCTCCTATTGCTTCAAATCTATTTTTTCCATTCTCAAAAATCATAATTGCAGCTAGTCGAAACTTTTGATTCGAAAAATTATCCGCACAATCTCTAAAAATTTTTACCCTGTCTTGGTATGAGGTATTGCTCCATTCATCAAATGCATTTTTTGCACTATTTACTGCCTCAACTGTATCTTTTTCCGTAGACTTTGGAAACTCTGCTAGGATAATTTTTTTATCAGTGGGAGATCTCACGGTGAAACTATTTTCAGAAAATATCTCTTTACCATTAATTATTATTGGAAATTTCTGCCCAAATTCATTTTTTATATCTGTAATTGCCTTTTCAAATTTTTCATGAAATTCATCAATGATATTTTCAGAAATTGCTTTTCCCCAAGTGTATTCATTTTCAAACATAGATTATTTACAAACTCTTTCTATTTTAAAGAAGCAGAAAATATCACTTCTGCAATCATTCTAGATGCAAGATGTGATGTTCTATCATTTACATCATATTTGGGGCACACTTCCATTATGTCCATTCCAGATATTATATTTTCAGAAATTGATTTTAGTATGCTTGTGGCCTCCACACTACCTAATCCCATTGGGACAGGTACAGAAACGCCAGGTGCATGTGAAGGATCAATACAATCCATATCAAATGAAACATACACATTGTCTCCAAGGGTGTTTAGAATGGAATCAGTTGTGTCTTTGATTCCATTTTGGGCAACTTCAAAAGGAGTAATTACTTTAAGATCGTGTTTTTTGATGTTGTCTAATTCTTCTTTTTCTGGAGTCCTAATTCCTATTTGGATGCTTGATTTGGTGTCAATGTAGGGCAAAATATCTTGTAAAATTGAACCATAGTAATTAGAGGAAGAACTTACAAAATCTGGGTGTGCATCAAAATAAACAAGTGATAATTTCCCCAAAATCTTACTCATGGGTTTGATAATTTGTGCAGTAATAGAATGATCCCCTCCTATTGAAATTGGAATTTTACCCTCTCGTGTAAATTTTTCATAATTACTCTCGATTTGGTTTCTATCGATATCTCCAAAATCAAAAACTTTTTTTTGTTTCCCAGTAAACGGCAAACCTAATGATTTGATTTTATTTCTAGTATACGAATCCCTTTGATTGGATATCTCTCTTATTTTTGATGGTGCTTTGTCTGTTCCTTGTCTAAGGGCATGTGATTGAGATTCATCAGGTATGCCAATTATCACAAAATCGGATTCATGAAAATTATTTGTGTTTGCCCAACAAATTTTTTCCATAATGTTACAAGTACTATTTAATGAACATATTTAGTTTTTAAAAGACGTCCTATTTTCTCTTTTAATTTTTTTTCAGAAAGTTTTGGATATTTTGCAATAGTTGGAGTGATGTGAATTGAATAATTTTTGTCTGGATCATATTCTTCTAAGACTTCAGAGTGCTCTCATAGGGATCATATGATCTTGATTTGAAATTAAATGGTTGAATATGCTACCCAAAAGGCTTTTTATAAACTCTGATAGAATAAGCCAAAAGTGCCTCGGTAGCTCAGCCTGGTAGAGCGAACGCCTCGTAAGCGTTAGGTCGCGGGTTCGTACCCCGTTCGAGGCTTTTAATATATTATTTTTAAAATTTTTAA
>DATKZR010000035.1:0-2560 GCA_035527875.1 Nitrosopumilaceae archaeon
GCTTACCTGAGTAAAAAATCACCTTTTGGGCGAATTTTACTAAAATAAATAACTAATTTACTCACTAATATGAAGATCATTGATAGTTTTACTTTTCCTGAATTAATCAATAAAAATGGAAACATTTTACTTTATCACACTAGAGTGATCTAAGTCTATAGTCTAATTCTTGCTCCTAGATAATTTCTGATAATTAATATTCGGGTTTTTTTTATGATACAATTCTTGAGTTCAATTACTGGCAAACGAACAATTCTTCTTTTGATAACAGGTGTAGGATTGGTATTATTTTGGAGGGGGATTTGGGAAACATCTGCAAAATTATTTTCAGAAGAAATCAGTTTAGTTTTAGGATTAATTATTTTGGTATCTGTTGCTGTTTATGAGAGGAGACAGATTTTTCAGTTTTTTGGTGGTGGTAGATAATTTTTTTAAAATTTCAAGGAAAAATCTAAATATAATTTTATAAGTTTTGAGAAGAATTCAAATTAGATAAAATACAGAGGGTATAAAAGAATAAAGTAGTATATTATATTGGAATTATGAATATACATACAATTACGGAAAAACTTCATTTGAACATTGTATTTAAAAAAATAAAAAGTATTGAAGAAAATAAATCTCAATTACATATCAAAGATTTTGACAAAGATTCAGAAGTTGTAACCATGTATAAGATAGGCATTACAGAATTTGGACAAGGAATAATTATTCTCAAAACAGCCGATGATAGGGAATTTCCAATTTCAGCATTTTCATATGAAACTGCAAAAAGCATCTCAAATTTTCGAGAGGGCAAACGTGATGAGATGCCATCAATATATCACATGCTAGAGCAGATTTGTGAGGATTCTGGATTGTTGTTAGTCAAAGTAAGGATATACGCTTCAGGTGAATCGTTACGGGCTAATCTGTATTTTACTGGAAAAAAAGAACTAATCTTAAGAAATTATAGAGCATCAGATGCAATTGCCCTTGCTACGTTTTACAGCATTCCCATCTTGATCAAAAAGAATTTACTCGAACAGATCCCACAAATTAAATAAAAATAATGATATTTTCTCCGCAATTTTGAAATTCGTTAGTAGGATCAGGAAAATGGATAGTTTGAGCAAACCTGAAATCGATGAAAAATATGAATCACAAATGAATGAGTTAATCAAAATTATGAAAAATTCTGGCTTTCTTAATGACAATCAGGTAGAGCTAGCAATAAGGAAAAATCCCAGGCATGAATTTGTACCAAAATCTCTTCTAGATAGGGCTTACAAAGACATACCACTATCTTTGATGAAAAAACAGACAATATCTCAACCATCTGTAGTATCAAGAATGACTGAATTGTTAAATGTCAAGAAAGGGCAAAAAATTCTAGAGATAGGCAGTGGATCAGGTTGGCAATCTGCAATTCTTTCTTTTTTGATAGGAAATGGTGAAGTTTTTTCAATTGATAGACATCCAGAACTGGTAGAATTTGCAAAAGAAAACCTCAATAAATTAGGGATTCCTAACGTTAATGTTATTTTGGGTGATGGTAGTTTAGGACTTTTAAAAAAAGCCCCGTTTGATAGAATCATCATTACGGCAGCTTGTAAAAAAGTTCCACCTCCCTTATTTGAACAATTATCACTTGATGGATTGTTAATTGCACCTGTAGGAGAATATCCTCAATCGCTGATTTTGTTTAAAAAAACACCTCAAAGCATTATAGAAATTAAAAATCAACCCGGTTATGTTTTTGTTCCACTATTAGGAAAATTTGGACATCAAGAGAATTAAAAATTTTCATAATTGAATTCTTGAAAATGATTATATCTGTGTGGTCGATATGGGGTATTTTACTACTGCATGTATGATTCGTGGAGCTCCAAAATTTTTGCAGGTCTCTTTTTCGTCAAAACCAAAAAGATTTGCAAATGTTTGAACTAATTATTTTTTCCTTTTAAATTTAGCATGGTAACAAATTTTTTTATTTCAATTATTAGAAAAGTGATAAGGGATACTCCAATTATTTTCAACCAAGAATCAATCCCAATTGGTTTACTCTGGAAAATTTCATTCATGACAGGAATATATGTAAAAGATATTTGTAGTAGAATCATAACTGTGACTCCAAGAAAAATTAACTTGTTTGATAAAAAACCCATTTTTAAAACTGATTTTGTCAGAGATCTGCAGTTAAACAGATAAAAAATTTCTATCATCACAATCGTATTTACTGCGATTGTCCTTGCCTGATCAACAGTACTGCCATCTTCAATTGACCACTCAAACAAACCATATGCAGAGATTAGAATCCATACACTTACGATGGAAATCTGGATTATCAAATCTTTTGTGAGAATTGGAGAGTTTGGTCTTCTAGGAGGACGTTTCATTATGTCTGGCTCTTTTGGTTCAAAAATGAGCATAGTTCCCAACGCTAGGACAGTAGTCATGTTAATCCATAAAATTTGGACGGGGAGAATTGGAATGAGTATACCTGTAAAGATAGAGACTAGCACCACTAACCCCTCTCCAAAACTTGTGGGAATTGTCCAAGTGATGAATTTGATCAGAG
>DATKZR010000036.1:0-3006 GCA_035527875.1 Nitrosopumilaceae archaeon
AAAGAAGTAAAAGAGAAAGACATTGCAGTTTTTTGGTTGATGAATACTGAAACAAAAGAAAAAGAGTTTGCAGTTAGTTTAACAAGCGGAAAGTTTTTTGCTTTGGGAAAATGGATCATAGTAGCAAACGGAGATGAAATACTTACAGATAGAGAGACATTAAAATATCGATTGATTTATTTTAGACAAGTTACCAGAGTGTTTGCAGGAATATCAGGGGCGCAAATGAAGTGTGATATAGTTTTCTTTATTGGATGGCAAGCAAATGAGCTAGAGACTGGTAAAAATATTAAAAAAATGATGCAGGTTATTGATCCAGAAACAATAGGGTTTGGATAAAGTATAGATTTTTTAAAATTCGAATTTTGTGCAAACGAGAAGCTTTAGTAATAGATACAAATCAAGAGCTTCGAGCCTCAGCAGGGAATTAAGCGGATGTTACCCGTGACAAGCACTGCTATGATAGCCTTCGTTAAGAACATTAAGATTTGCTCAGTCTTTACTCAATGGGAAGGCATCTTTGGCGAGAGCAAAGTTTACTATGAAAAAGGAGTGCAGAAATGCAAATTGTAAAAGAAAGAACAAAACAGGTAAAAGTTTTTGTAGTTGATAGCGAAGGGAAGCCATGCGCACCAACAAGATCAGCAAGAGCAAGAAGATTGCTAAGGGATAAAAAAGCAAAAGTGATTCAAGTTGTTCCATTTACAATTCAATTGAACTATTCAATTGAAAATTCAGTTGGTTCTTTTGTTGTGGGAATAGATGACGGTGCAAAACATGTCGGAGTTGCAATTGTAAATGATAAGACCAATGAAGTAGTTTTTAAAGGACAGATTGATTTAAGACAAGATGTAAAAAGATTAATGAAACAAAGAGCTATGTACAGAAGAACACGGAGATGTAGAAAATTAAGACATAGAGCACGAAGATTTAACAATAGAACGGGTTGTAAAATTGCACCTTCTATAAGATGTAGAAAGGATTCAATCATAAGATTTTTGAAAGATATGATGAAGCGTGTACAAATCGTTAAAGTAATTGTTGAGGAAGTAAAATTTAACCATGGAAAATATAGATGGGGCAAATGGTTTTCTTTGGTAGAACAGGGAAAAAATTATCTTAAAGAAAAAATCCAACAATTGAATTTGATATACGAATCCACATTTGGATGGGTGACAAAACAAGCAAGATTAAATTTAGGGTTATCTAAAAAACACAGTAATGATGCAATAGCAATATGTTGTAATGCATTTCCCATAATCAACACCTTAGAATGGATTGTTAAACCAAAAAGAAGTAAAATTAAGGAAAATCATAATACCAGAACATGTAATGAAAGAAATGGATTTAAACGTTGGGATTTAATTAAAGCAGAAAATAGGATTAGAGGTACTGTAATTGGTTCTGTGATAAGTTTGAAAGTCAAACAATTGGCAGTGCGAACTAAATGGAGTAATGATTTTGTAGTTTCTTATAAGAAATCAAAGTTATTACAAAGGTTTAATGGTTTGGTTTATAGTTATTGAAATATAAATTTAAAAATAAAGATATTAAAAAGATTATGTCACTTAGAACGAGTAAGTGCAAATTGAGTACTTACTCGTTTTTTCGTGGAAGGAGATTGAAATGAATGTACAAATTGCAAAAATGATTTTTGAAAGACAATTGTCGATAATGAAACAGATTTTGAGAATGGGTGAGTTTAAATTTGGAAGGGATACTGAACAATATAAATTTTTCAAAGAACAAACAATGGATGCAGTGTATATAGGGACAAGGACTCTGTTTAAGGATATGGAAAAAGAAGGTTTATTAAAACCATGTAAATGCAAAGGAAATCTTCGAGAGGGTTATTCTGGTTGTGTGCATTGTTCCGGTTGTGGTTTTTGTAATTTTGAAACGGAGATATAAAAAGTGGCGCTAAAAATTCAATATATTTGTAGTAGATTTAAAATTACTAGAATAACCAATCAAATGAAAACATGGGATATGTTGGTTGCAGAATCAACTCCTCCATTTAGAAGACTTGTTGATATTGCATGGTCAGCTATGATAGCTCCAAAAGTTTATAAAGTATTTATAACGGCTTTGGCAAGAATTAGATTAAGAAAAGGACATCCTGATTGGGTGAGTAATGAACATACAATTCAAGGAACTGGAAAAATAAGATTATCTTTTGAAAGAGGAAGGGTTTTTATAATATTTAAGGATAGTAAGAAAATGAGACTACGATTTATATTTGCAAATTCTCATGTAGACAATCCAAGACAATTAATTGGAAATGGAAGAATTGGAATCAATAGAAATCAAATTCAGGGAAATTCATGTATTTTAAGGTAATTTATGGCTCAATATAATATATATAGTACGGCGATAGTATCTCCAATATTGCCTGCGGTTGGTAGAATCAGGCCTTCTATATCTTCAATTGCAAGGATTCAACCGAGCATTCCTTGTAACGCCAGAATTGGTAATGATAAAGTAGGGAAGGTGTATATAATTGGTGGATATGATTCTATTGGATATTCTTCTAAGAATGAATGTGTTGATCCTTTTAAGAATGTATGGACAAATCAAGCTCCATTGGTTACGCCAAGAACAAAACTGGCAGTAGCGACTGATGAATTTGATTTTTATGCATTTGGTGGTTTAGGATTACCAAATGGCGTTGATAAATTTACTCCAGAATCTGATTCTTGGGTTTCTAAAGGAAACATGACTCACAGTTTGTATAGTTTAGGTGCTGTGGGTACATCGATTTGCAAAACTGATTTTTATAATGGTTATTATCATACAACTTTAAAATCTTATATTTATGTTTTAGGTGGCAAAGATTCAATATCGAATCTTAAAAAGAATTATAACAGTGAATATGATCCAGATAATGATACATGGACAGTAAAAACACCAATTCCAGCAAATAATGCCGAAGCTGGTTGTGGTGCGATTAATAATGAAAAGATATACGTATCGGGTGGAGAATCTGGTTTAGATACAAATTATGAA
>DATKZR010000037.1:0-4730 GCA_035527875.1 Nitrosopumilaceae archaeon
GTATGAGGGAAAATCAATGAATTTGGCCAATCATCCGGATGGATATGCGATAGGTCCTAGTTTGACTACTTGTGAGTTGGTAGATACAACAGCTGAAATTGTAATTGCAATTGAAAAAGGTGGACTGTTTACAAGGTTTGTAGAAGAACAAGTCGATAAAAAATTCAAGTCTATTATTATTAATACTGGTGGACAAGCTCCACGTTCAACAAGAACTCTATTGAAAAGATTACATGATGAATTGAAATTACCTGTTATTATCCTGACTGACGGTGATGTGTATGGAGAACACATTGCTATGGTAATAAAATCCGGCTCTGCAAATGCTGCACATCTTAGAGAACTAACAGTCCCTGATGCTAAATGGGTAGGGGTTTGGGCTACTGATATTGAAAAATATAAACTCCCAACTATTCCAATGACTGAATCAGACATTAAGCGATGTTATGATTTACAAAAAGATCCTAGGTATGAAGCTGGAATATGGAAAAAAGAACTCGAAGTATTTTTACGACTCAAAAGAAAAGCCGAGCTTGAGGCCTTTTCAAAGTATGGCCTAACCAATATTACAGACAAATATCTCCCTCAAAAATTGGAATTGGCAAAAAGTCTTTAATCTTTTTTAACTCGAAGTGTTAAAACACCATTTCTATATTTGAAATCTAATATTTGCATACCTGCTGATCCTTCAATTGGAATTTCCTTTGAAAAGTTTCCAGAACCGCGAATATACAAAACTCCATCAATTAATCTTACCATAATCTTATCTTCAGGCCCTGGAACTTCTGCTACAAAAACAAAATCACCTTCGCCCTTAATGAGATCATAAACCCAATTTTTTGCCTCTTGCTCCCGTGCTGAAAATATCGGTTTTTGCTCTTTGGTCATTTTCTTTACTATTCTTACCCAATAAAACATGGTAATGGCTGCAGCTCCAATTAAAATAAAACTAACAAAACCAGATCCTGCCCTTTGACTCATTACATAAATTATTCCCAGAAAGAGAATTATCATTATGGGAATTACAAAATTCAGTGATTGTTCATTAGAATATGTCCCCTTGTAGCTTGACAAACAGACAGAATCTAACTTTGCCAAATATAAAGTATCTTTGATTTATGTGAATTTCAGGAAGTGATAGATAATTACCCATCACAACTCGTCCACCAGTCGTATTGGCACGACAGTTTTCTCTACCATTTTCTTAAAAATAAACTTTAGATTTAAAAATTATTTATTGGGAATGATGAGAGTTGAAAAAAGAAAATGTTTCAAAAATCTGAAAAATTCTGATCTATCATTACCTTTATCTAACTTTACTTGATGAGAATATCAATGAAAATCATTTGGATCCTACCTTTGATTTTCAGTGTTTTGTTTTTGGGAATATCTGATGCATTTGCCGGTGTTCCAGTAACATATAGCTCAAATGGGAACGGAGATTGGAATAATCCAAACACTTGGCTACACCCAAACCCCGATCCAATGTTACCTCCTTTAACTGGAGTTCCTGGAGTCGGAGATGATAAATTTATCAGCCACGCCATAACAATTTCTAATCCAACTAGTAATTCTGGATTGGTACAAGTTTCAGGGTCTTTAACCGTGAGCAATTCTTTTACAAATTCTGGCTTTTATGATGGCTTTACAACTCGTGGAATAGTTAATTTTGGTACTGTTACTGTCACTAATACTGGGATTTACAACAATAATGGTCTATTCGATAATTTTAATGGCCAGTTGATCATTAACACTGGAGGTCAATTTAATAATAATTGTGCATCAAATAATGGCCACTTTCATAACGAGCAGGCAAATGTGATGGTTGCAGGAACTCTTACTTCAACTGGAGACATTCATCAATTAACAAATGGCATCATGAATGTTACAGGTACTTTAGAGAACTCTACTGCTTGTGGGATAATAAACAATCACCCAGGTAGCACACTTGATAACACAGGCAATACCATTGACAATTTTGGTATCATTAATGTCTTTTTTACATCGACTTTAATCAATCATGCCAACTCTATGATTGATAATCATATTGCAGGAAAGATTGTCCTTGAAGGAGGAACCCTTACCAATGAAGAATTGGGAACAATTCAAAACTCTGGAACTATGGATAATAATGCTTTGGGAACAATTAACAACGAAGGAAAAATTACTAACGAGGGAACAATTACTAGTGCATCATTAATCAAAAATTTGTATAAAGGATTAATCGAACAAAAGAGTTTTTTTACTAACGAGAACGGCGGAACGTTGAATATTTTGGTGAACTTAATGTCACCTCAATAATGACAAATGATGCTGGTGGAATAATTGATAATAAATTTAAAACACCAGAAATTGAATTTGGCAACATTTACTTGTTCATGAACATTACAAATAATGGCATTGTCAACGATTGTGGGATAATTAATCCGCCCCATAAAGTTTATCCAACTAAACCTGTTCTTTGTGATATGGATCAGGACTATCTTTTGGACAGCTGGGAAACTAACGGAATTGACTTTAACCATGACAAAACCATTGATCTTACTCTAGCTGGCGCAAATGAAATGCACAAGGATCTTTACTTGGAAATCGATTACATGACAAGTCATCAACCAAGTAATGCAGTAATCACAAAAGTAGTTGATGCGTTTGCTAATGCTCCTCAAGCTCTAGTTAATAATCCTGATGGGCTAAAGGGAATTAACTTACACGTAGAGATAGATGAGGAAGTTCCTCATCAAAATGAATTAGCCATGTGGGCTGGGTTTGATCTCATAAAGAAAGATAAATTTGGCACATCCGCAGAAAGACTTGATCCGGTAAAAATTGACGCAAAAAAATTTTCCCATAGATACAACATTTTTATTCACAATATGACGGGAACTGGTTCATCTGGGCGGGGGGAGCTTCCAGGTAATGATTTTGTAGTCTCTTTAGGGGGTTTTGATGAAGTAGGTGGACACAAAACTGGGACTGATAAACATAAAGAAGCCACACTAATGCACGAGATGGGTCACACTTTAGATCTTCATCATGGTGGGCAAGATGATTTCAACTGCAAACCAAATTATTTCAGTATTATGAGTTACACATTTCAATTTGAATATAATGTCCCTGGGAGACCACTTGATTATTCTACGCAAGCCAGCCCAACCTTGAACGAAGCTAGTCTAAACGAAATGTTAGGAGTTCAAGGACCTGCTGGTCGTTCTACAATAATTGGTGGTCAGGAATTTAATGTAACAAACAGTAGGGTTCCCACAGGAATTCCTTTGAACTATGATAGGGATGGAACCCCCAATGAAGGTAATTCAACTGCTAATGTTAATTGGCTTCATGATAGTTGTGATGGTGAAGGATCTGTCTTGACTGGATATACTGATTGGGATAATATTGAGTATGACTTTAGAACAACTAGGGATTTTATTTCTGATGGTGCACCTCATCCAGAAGAGGGATCAACGGAGGAAATGAATTTTAATGAAATTATGGCAATGGCTGCATCTATTAGCCCTACAGCATGCACCATCCCAGAAACTGGAAATTGGACAATTACTGAGAACTGTACACTTGCAACAAGTTCCACAGCACCAGCAAACGTTATAGTTCAAAACAATTCTGTTTTGACAATACCAAATGGACTGACACTAACGTTTGATTCTTCCACCAACAATATTACAATTGAGTTTGGTAGTGGTATCTTGATACAATCAGGTGGAACAATTACTTAGATTTTAAACCTAAGAACTGATTCGGTGAATCAACCATTGAAAGATCAACTAAAACTGACTACTAATCTTTGGATTTTTATTGTTTAGTATCAGGGTTGATTTGTTGTTATATGGGAAAACAAGATAAACTAACTACAAAAGAAATTATTCTAAAAGGCACAATCATTGCAATTATTGTAATCATTCCCTCACTTTCTGCATTCTTTTTATCTTGGTGGATCTTAGATGATCTTCTTCAAGCAGCAATCATTGGCGGAATCGTTCATTTTATCGCTATGGGTTTTTCTTTGAAAATATCAAAGAAATTCCTTTCTAAAAAAAGAATTTCATAATCATCCTTTATTTATTTAGGATTCTCATCATAAATCATGGATACGACTCAAATTGAAGAGAGACTAATCTCAGAAATTAAATTAAATCCTATCCAGGCAAAGACATTCCTCTTGATTACATGCTATGGTAAAATGACCAGTTCATCAATTGCAGAGAATCTAAAAATCCCCGAAGAACTTGCTTTAAAAACTGCAAATGATCTTATGGGGCTAGGAGGGTTTATCGATATTTCCAAAACAGAATTTGAGGCAATGCATCCAAGATTTACTGCAGTCAATATGTATAGGCGAATGTGCGAAAGAGAAAATATTGAATTTAAACGAAACAAAATAGTTGATAGTATCGGAGTTCTACTTGAAAAACCCTATGAGGATGCAAGAACTAAATAATGCTAGGATTTTGGGAAAAACATTGAGTATTGATTCTGAATCTTGCAAGCATCAACCCGTATACTTTGGAGTAATAAACATCAACATTGATGAGAAAACCATCGGTTCAGTTGATGTTTGGAGATGTGCTGTTTGTAAGAAGAAATTTTGTGAGGAAAAACAACTAGGCATTGAAGAAATTGCAGATTTGGTAGGTATGCCAAAAATAGACTCTGATGCAAAATGGGCAGTAACTGTCTGTAAACTTCAACAAGGAAAATACAAGTGGAAACTAGTA
>DATKZR010000038.1:0-4317 GCA_035527875.1 Nitrosopumilaceae archaeon
CCAACTAGTGCAACAGACTTTGGAGTAAAGAATTCTTCCATTGATGTAATGTTTGGTTTTGCATTGGAGATTGAATTTTTCTTTACTTCTTTGTTTAGGATTATTTTTGCATCAACTACATAATGTGATTTTGGATAAACAATTACGGGGTTAAAGTCAATGCTATTGATGTGGTCTGCATTATCTACGCCCAATTTTCCTATTTGAACAAGCATTTTTGAGACCATGTTAAGGTCAATTGCCTCACTTCCTCTGAATCCTTTAAGAACTGCAGAACCTTTGAGCCCATTTAGCATTGATTTGGCATCTGAAGTAGTAATTGGGAGCATTCTAAATGAAACATCTTTCATAATTTCAGTCATAATTCCACCTAGTCCAACCATAATTACTGGACCAAACTGAGGGTCATTTTGAATACCAACAATAAGCTCTACACCTTTTGGAACCATCTTTTCAAGTAGGATTCCTTTAACATCGACTCCTTTCTTTTTAGAAAGTCTGCCGTACATGTCTTTGAAAGTCTTTTTTACGTCATTGATATTATCAAGGCCAACTTTAACTCCACCAACGTCAGTCTTGTGTAGAATTTGTGGAGATACTACCTTCATTACAAGTGGAAACCCGATTTTTTTAGCTTGCTTTGCAGCCTCTTCAGCAGATGTTACAAGAGCAAACGGCGGAACTTTGACCCCATAACTTTTCAGAATGGATTTTGATAATTCTTCTGTGATTACTTTGTGATTTGTTTTAATGGTTTCATCGAAAATTTTTTGCACTGAACTCATGAGACGATCGATGGAATCAAAACTAAGTATATTAAACTTTGGTCAAAGATGGAATAAAAATTTGAAATTGTTGTAAAAATTCTCCATATTGGTTTTTACAATTGAAATATTTTCATCAATATCGGATCTTATCTTTTGAGGATCAACATAAGGGATGGTTTGAAGTTTTTCCTCAGTTTTATCAAGCCACAAATTTACCATTTCCTCATTCACCTCTAAATGAAACTGCAGTCCAACTGCACTTTGATATTGAAAGGCCTGATTTGGATAATTTTCTGAGCTTGCCAATCGAACAGCACCTTCAGGTAAATCAAATGTATCACCGTGCCAATGAAATACGGTAAATGGATTTTCAAATCCTGAAAATAGGCTTGAATTAGCCTTAGGAATCAAATCATTGTAAAACCCAATCTCTTTTTTGGGACCCGGGTAAACTTTACCACCAAATGTTTTAGCGATAAGCTGAGAACCCAAACAGATTCCAAGAACTGGCGTGTTTTGCTCTACGCTTTGTTTGATGAGTTTTTCCTCATCTTGTAAATACGGAAGGTTATCATTTGCACTTTCTGGCGCTCCCAAAATTACAACAAGAGAAAATTTTTGGTTAGGAAGTGTCTCATGTTTTGCATGAACTGATTGTATGTCAAATCCATCCCCTGTTAGAAGTTCACCTAAATATCCAGAGCCCTCTAT
Organism: Nitrosopumilaceae archaeon; assembly: GCA_035527875.1. GTDB lineage: Archaea > Thermoproteota > Nitrososphaeria > Nitrososphaerales > Nitrosopumilaceae > Nitrosomaritimum. Next base: position 1,479 of record DATKZR010000038.1, read on the forward strand.
TCTAGTATTTTGAACAAGTAAAACATCAGACATGATTTTTTTTATTAAAACTGTTTAATATGTTAAGATAAATTATATTGTGTGATTGTAGAAGAGCGAGAAATTATTGAGATGAAGGATTTCGTGGTTCACCTTAATTCAATGAAAGAAAGTGTTGTAGTTGTAGAAGGTAAACGTGATTCTGAAGCTCTGAAGAAAATTGGATTTTCTGGAAGAGTTGTAGAGTTTCACAAGTTTGGAGGAATGATAAATTTTGTAGACTCCGTGGCAAGACATGAAAATTTAATCATACTTTTTGATGGTGATAGAAAAGGAAAATACTTCACACGAAAAACAATTCAGTTGTTGCAGAGAAGAACAAATGTTGATTTGACATTCAAAAGAAAATTAACGTCAATCACAAAAGGAAAAATCAAATTTATCGAACAGTTGGTTTGTTACGAATCCCATATTGCTTAAGGCCAGATTCCGCGAAGCTCAAATGCTTCAACTACTCTCTTTACAGCAATAGCCATGCAAGCCTTTCTCATGTCAATATTCTTTTTCTTTGATAGTGCCCAAGCATCATCAAATCCGTTGATTATGTGCTCTTCCATTAGTTTTGCAACGTGAACAAATCCCCAGTACTGACCGATGTTGTTTTGAACCCACTCATAGTATGATATGGTAACACCGCCAGCGTTTGCCAGGATATCAGGAATTACAACGATTTTCTTTTTGAACAAAATTGGATCTGCTTCTGGTAGGGTTGGACCATTTGCAGCTTCACCGATAATTTTACAATTTATTTTATTTGCAATGTTTGCATCAATTTGATTTTCTAAGGCAGCTGGAATTAGTATATCACATTTTGTGGTGAGTAATTTTTCTGTAGTAACTTTGGTGCTGCCTGGGAATCCTACAACTGTTCCCTTGTTTCTCTTCCATTTCTCAAGGTCTGCCATTTTCATTCCTTTAGTGCTGATAATATCTCCTTTTGAATCAGATGCTCCAATAATGATACAACCCATTTTCTCCAGATACTCACCTGAAAATGTTGACGCATTTCCAAATCCTTGCAAGATAACTTTGGCCCCTCTTAGTGGTAAGCCAATTTCTCGTGCTGCTTCCCTTACACAGTATGCAGTTCCCAAACCGGTTGCAACATTTCTTGCAAGAGAACCGCCCATTGGAATAGGCTTTCCCGTAATTACACCTGGTTGATGTGTAACACCATTTAGTTTACCGTAAGTATCCATAATTTGGGTCATCTCTTTTCCTGTGGTGTATACATCAGGAGCTGGAATATCCTTTTGAGGACCAATAATTTCTGAAATCATAAAAGCAAATCGTCTTGTTATACGAGACATCTCAATTCTACTAAATTTTTCTTTTTTTGGATTCACGAAGATGGCACCTTTTCCGCCTCCAAAAGGAACACCGGCAATGGAAGTTTTCCAAGTCATCCATGATGAAAGTGCCATAACCTCTCTTTCCATGTATTCAACTCCGCCCTCAGGATCAAAGTATCGAATTCCTCCTTTGTATGGACCGCGGTCGTTGTTGTGCTGACTTCTAAACCCAGTGAAGATTCTAATTTTCCCATTATCCATTCTTACAGGAATTTTAACTCGCATCATTTTGTTTGGCATTGCAAGATACTCTCTTATTCCTTCGTCTTTAATTCCTAAAACATCACATGCATCATTAACTTGTTTTGTTGCATTTGCAAAAGGATCAGCACCAAACTTTACCATGATAATCGTTTTTTTCTTGATGACAGTTTATTTAAGTATGTTTCTGCGATCGGAAGATTATTCGAATATGAACATATTAGAAACTTTATTTCATTTACGAATAGTTTTTAAACCACGCAGAAATTCTTAAAGTCATGATTAGGGATTTTGCTCAACTTTCTTGCAATATAGATCAGAGACCAAAAAAAGCAAAAGAACCAACACCGATTTCCTTTAACATAAATGACGCAATAGTTGGTCTAGAACACTTTACAACCAAAGATAATTCTATAATCAGAATAAAAAGATCTGGACTTTACTTTATCATCACAGCTCCTCAAATTGGAAGAAAGAAAGGAAGCACTTCACGTTATCTGGATGTTTGGCTGAGAAAAAATGGTGAGGATGTTCCAAACTCCAACATTAGAGCAAACCTTTACCACGGAACATCAAAAGACGTTATCGTAAATCAAACAATGATTCCGTTATTCAGAGAAGATGAAATCCAGTTCATGATGAGCGTAGAGAGTGCAGATGAAGGAATTGGATTAGAAGCAATAAAGCCAAAAGGCGAGCCTACAATCCCTAGTGTGATTCTATCAATGCGCATGGTAGAAGAATACGATGAGCTTTTAGAAGAGCAGATATTCAAATAAAAAAAATCCAAATTATAGTTTCACACTATCATTTATCAAGAAACAGAGTTATCTTTTCTTATCAGTAAAATCCTGCTCTAATTCTTCAAGGAATTCACTAGTTTCATTTCGTGTTTCTGAAAATCTATTTTTTCCAAGTCTACTTTCCATAATTTCTGTAAGAGCTTTTTCTTTGTGTGTGGCAGTATCAATATGAGCATCCCAATCAGATTCGAGAACTGTAGAATCACACATATCACAATGAACTTCTTTGGGATTATCCATGCTAGTTGTAATCCAGTGTTTCTAAAAAATCAACTGTTTTACCTTTAGATATAGACTTTTTTGTGGTTCAACTTTCGATCCAACTTATCTATGGCATCATTAAGCGCACCTATGTTTATTTCCAGAAAGTTTGAGAGGTGATATACTGCTCCATACTTTTCCCCAACCTTTGTTACCATGTTATTTTTCTCAAGGACTTTCATA
>DATKZR010000039.1:0-17917 GCA_035527875.1 Nitrosopumilaceae archaeon
TATGTTGTAAAATCTTCTGAAACGCTGTCAGGGCAGCCATCAGTGTCTTGATAGTTGTTGTAAACCTCTGCTCTTTGTGGACAAGAGTCAATTACATCAACAATTCCGTCTCGGTCACTATCTAATGTTGAGGCAATTTTATCAGGACAACCATCAGAGTCTTGGAATTGATTGTAGACTTCGGGTTGGGTTGGACACAAGTCCAGGTAATCTATAATTCTATCACCATCAGTGTCTACGGTAAATTTATCATCAGTTACTTGATCTGGACAGCCATCATTGTCTTCAAACATGTTGTAGATTTCTCTAATGTGTGGGCATGAATCGCTTTCATTGGGAACTCCATCACCGTCAGTGTCACCTGATATTAAATAATCCACAACATCAGGACAACCATCTTCGTCCTCAAACTTGTTAAAATTTTCTCTCTCAAAAGGGCATTTATCAAATGAATCTTGAATTGAATCATAATCAGAGTCAATCAAGCCTGGAGATTTAAAACCTGAAACTTCTGGACAGCCATCAGAGTCTAGAATGCCATTAAAGTTCTCTGGCTCATCAATGCATGCATCCCATCTATCTTGAACTCCATCCCCGTCAGTGTCTGCAAATTCAAAGGTAGAAATTCCGGCAACAGAAGAATCTGGACAACCATCAGAGTCTTGGAATTCATTGTAGACTTCGGGTTGATTTGGACAAGAGTCGATTGCATCAATAATACCATCCATGTCGCTATCTAATGTTGAGACAGTTTTATCAGGACAACCATCAGAGTCTTGGAATTTATTGTAGACTTCGGGTTGGGTTGGACATAAATCCAAGTAATCAACGATTCCATCAGCATCAGTGTCTGCAGTAAATTTATTATCAGTTACTTGATCTGGGCAACCATCAGTGTCGTCAATCATGTTGTAAGTTTCTTTGATGTAGGGACACAAATCTATAGGGTTTGGGATACCATCACCATCCGTGTCACCAGATAATAAATAATCCACAACATCAGGACAACCATCTTCATCCTCAACCTTGTTAAAATTTTCTCTCTCAAAAGGGCAGTTATCAATTGAATCAGGAATTGAATCATAATCAGAGTCAATCAAGCCTGGAGATTTAAATCCTGAAACTTCTGGGCAGCCATCAGAGTCTAGAATGCCATTAAAGTTCTCTGGCTCATCAATGCAAGAATCCAACCTATCTTCAATTCCATCACCATCAGTGTCTGGAAATTTGTAAGCTGTTAGATCTTCTAAAACAATGTCGGGGCAGCCATCCTCATCTTGGAATTTATTGTAAGTTTCTTTTACCGTTGGACATTTATCGAAAGCATCAGAGAGTCCATCTTGGTCAATATCCTTTAAGGAAACAAAATCATCAGGACAACCGTCTTTATCATCAACACCATTCAAAGTTTCTGGCTGATTGGGACAAAGGTCAATAAAATCTGCAATTCTATCACGATCAGAATCAATAAAGCCATCACCTCCAGAAAATGATGAATCAGGACAGCCATCCTCATCGTCGATTTTGTTGTAAGTTTCTCTTACCGTAGGACAATCATCGATATGATCTTCTATACCATCATAATCTGCATCATACCAAGGAACAAAGTCTGCAGGGCAACCGTCTATATTAATACCATATTCTGCATCATAGTCCTCCAAAAGATGTGGACACCTATCAACTATATTTGGTACTCCATCACCATCATTATCGTTGATTTCAGCGGCATAAACATTCCCAGTTAACATACTAACTGTAGAAATAATTAAAAGTAAAAATCCTAAAATTTGAAATTTTTTCAATTTTTAAAAACTCCTAAGGATCCGGACAACCGTCAAGGTCTCTATCACCATCATAATCTTCTGGTTCAAATGGACACAAATCTGTATCGTTTATGATACCATCCAAGTCATCATCATGTACAAATCGTTTTTGTTCTGGGACAGTGTCTGGACAACCATCATTGTCAAGGTATTTGTTCCAGGTTTCCGGACTTGTTGGACAAGAATCTATTACATCGAGCAGTCCATCTCCATCAGAATCAATTTTTGAGGTAACATTTGATTTTTCTATTTTCAGGTCAGGACAACCATCCCAATCAGTATAACCATTATAGGTTTCTGGGAGGTTGATACATTGATCTTTTCTATCTTCGATTCCGTCACCGTCGGTGTCGGGAAATTCGAAAGGTGTTTTATCGTCAGAAATGCTATCAGGGCAACCATCAGAATCCTGGAAAGCATTGTAGTTTTCGGGTAAGAGAGGGCAATCATCATTTATATCAAAAATTCCATCTCTATCTCTATCAAGTGTTGATGTGAATTTATCCGGACAACCGTCATTATCCTGAAAATCATTAAAAGTCTCTGGTTGGGTTGGACATAAATCCAAGTAATCTATTATTCCATCGCCATCAGTATCAGATACTGGTTTATTATATGCAATAAAGTCAGGACAACCATCTAAATCTTGAAACCTATTATATGTCTCCTTTACAAGGGGACATTTGTCAACATCATCCATAATCCCATCTTTGTCCGTGTCACCTATCATTTCAAAGAGGATAGTGTCAGGACAACCATCGTCATCTTGGAATTTATTATATCTCTCACCTACGGTAGGACATTGATCCCTATAATCTGGTATTCCATCAAAATCAGAATCTCTAGGTTCTCCGACGGTAACCCCTGAAACTTCCGGACAACCGTCTTTGTCTAAAATATCGTTAAAGTTCTCGGGTTCATCAATGCATGCATCCCATCTGTCTTCAATTCCATCTCCATCTGTATCTGGAAATTCAAAAGCAGAAACCTTGTCTGAGGAAGAATCGGGGCACCCGTCAGAGTCTTCAAAATAATTGTAAGTTTCTGGAAATTGTGGACACTCATCTATGTTATCATATATTCCATCATGGTCTAGATCATTTGTTATAACAAATCTGTCTGGACATCCATCCTCGTCTTGGTGGTTGTTGAAAGTTTCAGATTGAGTAGGGCACAGGTCCAGGTAATCAACAATTCCATCACCGTCAGTGTCTGCAGTAAACTTATCGTCTGCCACTATATCTGGACAACCGTCCAGGTCGTTAAATTTATTATAAGTTTCGGAATTATATGGACAAGAATCCTCATGGTCTAAAATTCCATCGTTATCAATATCACCAGTTATTATCCGATCAACTTTATCTGGGCATCCATCAGTATCTTCAAACTTGTTAAAGTTTTCACGTTCCATAGGACAGTTATCAATAGAGTTTGGAATTGAATCATAATCAGAATCTAAGGGTTCAGTAGAAGTAACACCTAAAACTTCTGGACATCCATCAGAGTCAAGAAAACCATTAAAGTTCTCTGGTTCATCAATACACGCATCCCATCTATCTTCAATTCCATCGCCATCAGTGTCTGGGAATTGGTATGTTGTTAGATCTTCTGAAACAACGTCGGGACAACCATCACCATCTTGGAATTTATTATATGTTTCAGGTATTTGTGGACATTCATCAAGATTATCAGAGAGCCCATCTCTATCCATGTCCCTTAAAATATTAGCATCGTCAGGGCATCCGTCTTTATCATCAATTCCATTAAAGGTTTCTGGTTGGTTGGGACACGAATCTACAAAGTCAACAAAACCGTCGTTGTCAGAGTCAAAGATTTTTTCATCTCCAGAAGGGGAAGAATCTGGACAACCATCCATATCTTGGAATCGATTGTAAGTTTCTCTTACCGTAGGACAATCATCAACATGATCTTCTATACCATCATAATCTGCATCATACCAAGGAACAAAGTCAGCAGGACAACCGTCTATTGTTTTTCCAAATTCAAGGTCATAGTCCTCTTTCAAGAAAGGACATAGATCTATATTATTTGGTATTCCATCATCGTCATTATCATTAGGTGCTGCTGCATAAGTAGTACCTTGTAGCATGCCAATAGTTGAAAGAAGTAAAAGTAAAAATCCTATAATTTGAAATTTTTTCAATTTTCAAAAACTCCTAAGAATCCGGACAACCGTCATTATCTCTGTCTCCATCATAGTCTTCTTGCTCAAAAGGACATGAATCTTCATTGTTGAGAATGCCATCTAAATCTGCATCATGTCTGTATCGTGATTGCTCTGGGGAAACATCAGGACAGCCATCGTTATCTTCGTATTTATTCCAAGACTCTTTTTGATTTGGGCATTGATCAATTGAATCATCAATTCTGTCACCATCAGAATCTACCAAGCTTGCTACAGTTGGAAGTACGTCAGGACAGCCATCATGATCAACGTATCTATTCCAATTTTCCTTTTGTGTTGGACACAAATCCATTATATCTGCAACACCATCACCGTCAGAATCGGGCAAGGTTGTATTGGAATCTGGACAACCGTCTTGATCTTTAAACCCATTATAGGCTTCAGCCTCTCGTGGACATTCATCGAACATATCCTCAATACCATCATTATCAGAGTCGATTATACGGGATTCTAAAATTTTATCTGGGCAGCCATCAACATCTTGAAATTTGTTATAAGTTTCAGGGGCTTGTGGACATGCATCAATTGCATCAGGTACTCCGTCTCTATCCCTATCGGCACTAGGGATGTAGTTGTCAGGACAACCATCTCTATCTAAAATTCCATTTGGTGTTTCTGGTTGGTTTGGACAGTTATCTACAAGGTCGTATATCCCATCACCATCAGAGTCTGCCCTGCTTGATTCCTCAATTATATAGTCTCGACAACCATCTTCATCTTTGAATTTGTTATAATTTTCAGCAATTAGTGGACATTCATCCAGACTATCTGCAATACCATCAAAGTCGCTATCAATATCTGTCAAGTAACTAGGAAAATCTGGACATCCATCTTCATCTTCAAATCCATTATATCGTTCTCTTTCTGTAAGACACTCATCTACACTATCTAAAATTCCATCAGAATCAGAATCTTGTTCAATAGGATTATCTGGGCAACCATCTTGATCCATATATCTATTCCAAGTTTCTGGTTGGGCTTTACATAAATCTGAAGAATCCGGAACACCATCATTGTCAGAATCTATAACTGCAATATCAGGACAGCCATCTTGATCCTCATATCCATTAATAGTTTCTGGATCTTGGGCACATTTATCTAACAAATCAACGATACCATCGCCGTCAAAATCTAAATCAGATATACCAACAACGTTATCAGGACAACCATCTTCATCTTTGAATTTATTATAAGTCTCTTTTACCGTTGGGCATTGATCAATTGAATCGATGATACCATCTCCATCTCTATCTCCAACTGATGAAGTGTCTGGACAACCGTCTCTATCAAAAAATCCATTAAATGTTTCTGGTTGAGTGGGACACAAATCAGTATAATCTGAAATTCCATCACCATCACTATCTGGTGTTTTGTCAATAGAGCTGACAAAATCAGGACAACCATCTTCATCCTTGAATTTATTATAAGTTTCTTTTACCGTTGGACATTGATCAAGTGTATCAAAGATACCATCTAGGTCTGAATCTTTTTCAGTAAAGTAAGGGGGAATGTCTGGACAGCCATCTTCATCCTCAAAACCATTGTATCGTTCTGGGGTTGAGGGACACAAGTCGTCTTGATCAAATATACCATCACTATCAGAGTCATTTAATCTTCCAGAAGGAGGTGGAAATGAATCAGGGCAACCATCATAATCAGAAAATCGGTTAAAGGTCTCTGGTTGTTTAGGGCAAATATCAAATCTATCTGCAATACCATCACCATCCGCATCAGTAAAATCAGATTCTAGGACAGTATCAGGACAACCATCATTGTCTAAATATCCATTGAAAACTTCAGGTTCTAATGGACACAAATCAACTTTATCTTGCTTGGTGTCATTGTCTGAATCAACGAATTCCAAATCAATAACATCATCTGGACAACCGTCCTCATCTTGATAACGGTTATAGATTTCAGCCCTAAGTGGGCATTCATCTATTGCGTCAGCAACGCCATCTCTATCTCTATCATTTGAGGTGCTATAATCATCTGGACAACCATCTCTATCTAAAACACCATTGAATGTTTCAGGTTGGTTGGGACAGGAATCAACCAAGTCAATAAATCCGTCATTATCCGAGTCTGCAACTACAGAACCAGATTCTAGTAAATTATCTGGACAACCATCATAGTCTTGAAATTTGTTGTAATTTTCTTTAAGATTAGGGCATTGATCAATATGATCTTCAATTCCATCATAATCTTCATCATACCAAGGGACAAAATTGGAAGGACATCCATCAATAGTACCTTCATAATCTTCTTGAAGATTTGGGCAACTATCAATCTCATCTGCAATACCATCACGATCTAAATCATGACTCGCAAAAGCAGGAGCTATAATTATGCCGGATAATGTAGTAATTAGTAATACTAGTAGTGCTACAAAGTACTTTGGTTTCAATTTACAAGCTTCTCCCGAAGATCCAGTTATTAAACCTCACTCCTAAATCGAGTGGAATTAGTATTGGATTTGATCGATAAATCAAAAATCACGATTAATTTAAGTAAACCAAAATTCAGTTTTATTTTATGAGTTGCTCTGGCGAAACAGTTGAAGAAGATCAATTAATTCAGATCAAACCAAGAATTTCCCAGCAATTAAAAAAGGCAAAATATGGTGTGTCTGATCATTCTACTGTAGCACTTTGTCATTGGACCAAAAAATCTTTCAAACATGAAGGAAGCTGTTACAAACACAAGTTTTATGGAATTTCCACACATAGTTGTATGGAGTTTTCTCCCGCTGGTATGTACTGTGAAAATCGTTGTGTATATTGTTGGAGACCGATGGAATTTTATGAGTCTATGAAAATGGAACCCAAAAATGTAGCAGAACCAGCAGAAATTATTTCAAAGTTAATGGAAGAGCGAAAAAACCTTATCATGGGGCACTATGGCGATTCTAGAAGTGATAAAAAAAGATTAGATGAATCACTAAAGCCTAGTCATTACGCAATTTCTTTGTCTGGGGAGCCTACAATGTATCCAAAGCTTCCCGAACTTATAAAATATTTAAAATCTCTAAAAGAAACAAAGTCAATTTTTCTTGTAACAAACGGACAAGAACCACAAATGATTCAAAAATTGCAAGATGAAGATGCTCTGCCAACACAGTTGTACTTGTCTACAAATGCAGCAGACTATGAATCCTTTCTGAAAATAAACAAACCAAAATATGATGACTCTTGGGAACGATGGAATACAACTCTTGAAATGTTAAAAAATTTAGATACAAGGACAGTTCTTCGAATTACTCTGATTAGAGATTATAATAACAAAAAAGAAATGATACCTGCGTTTGCAAAAATGCTTAAACAATCTAGCCCTAATTTTGTTGAAATAAAATCCTACATGCATATAGGTCGTTCTACAAATAGATTGGATCATGAAAACATGTTAGAGATGGAAGAAGTAAGAAAATTTAGCGAAGAGGTAGCAAAACAAAGTGATTTATTTTCAGTTATGGATGAAAGTTATGTTTCAAGAATTGTGGTATTACAGAATAATAAGAAAAATATTGACCGATGGATTTCTACTTATCTAAATACCAATTAGAAAATCTCTTAAGACCTTTGAATCGATGAGATACCTCATTTTTGTTTTTTAATTGTGCAAATGTCTTGTTCAATTTTGAAGGAATGAAAATTGGATCATATCCCCACCCATCCCCTATAATTTTTTTAGAAATTTTTCCAGATACTCTAGATTCAAATGATTCAAAATTAATTTTATCATAAAACGAAATAATAGAAATGAATTTTGCTTTTCTATTTTGTTTTAGAAGTTTTAAGATTCCCTCGTTTCCAATTGTTTTAAAAACATAGGATGAATATGGTCCTGGAAATCCGTTAAGCGAATCGATGAAGAGCCCATCATCTTCAACGATAACAGGTTTTTTACATTTTTTGAAAGCCTGTATGGCTTTGGCTTTAGCAATTTCTAGCATTGAATTTGATTGAATTTCTTCTAGATCACATTTGAAAAATCTCAGATTAATTTCAAACTCATCAAGAATTTTTTTTGCCTCTTGGAATTTGTGAACATTTGAAGATGCAAAAAAAAGATCACACGACTGTTGCATATCGCCCTCTGCTCTCAATTACTGATACTAAATTTATGATTTTTTCAAATTTTGAGATGCCCACTGCTGATTTGTACCCAATCAAAAAGTTTTTCCAGGCTGGTTTCATTATTGTGACGTGTGCACTGTTTAGAATTTCTTTAATTAATCTCAAGTCTACTGCGTGATCTTCGGGTTTGATTGTTTTTTGAGACAAACCAAAATCGATAACGTAAACTTTGTTTTTAAATAAAATAAAATTTGATGTAGTCAAGTCACCGTGCATTACCCCGTTTCTATGCAATAATCCAACAAGATTTCCAATTTGTTTTGATAAAGAAATTATTTTAGAATCAGATAAATCATGAATTGGTTTTCCAGGAATTTGCTGCATGAGTATAGAGGAATTTTGTAGATTTACAAAATAGACTATTGGTACGGGTATTCCGTATGATTTTACTTCAGAGATTGTTTGGGATTCTTTAATGGTTCTCTGCTTTCTCAATTTATCATCAAGAATTGGGTTACGATAATTTTTTTTCTTTCTAATTTTCAAAATGGCTTTAGAATTATCCCAGTTTGTAATATAGATATCAGCTTCTGCTCCTTTTTTTAGTAGCCTCATACTTTTGTGGAATATTACATCATAATTTAGAAGTTTTTGATAAACATACAAATTTCCCAAAAAAAGTATTCTTCTCATGGAAGAAGGAGAAAAAAGACTAAAACAGGAAGATTGTAATGAAGATAATTTGGGTTCAGGAATTCTTACTCTTACAAATAAGAGATTAGCTTTTGATAAAACACGTGCTAGAATGATGGATTTTTCAAAGTATTTTGGAGATACATTGATTGATGTAAAATTAAATGAAGTTGTAACAACATGGAAGGAGGGAAGATTAATGAAAAAAGTTTGTTTTACCGTCAAAACAAAAGATGAGGAAAAAACTTACAAGTTTGGAGTCTTCAATACCAAAGACTGGCTAAAAAATATTGAATCTGCTATTAAAAATTACGAAAATCAATAATTTATTTTAACCGAATCTAATCTCCAAGATTGAGTCACAAAAGTATCTTTCAAGAAAACTCCTTTCTTGACTTGGTTTTCTAAAAGTCCTGTCCAGCAGATCTGACTACCGCAATCACCTGCATATCTTTGGGGTACAATAAAAAATTTACAGGAATGCCGTTTACAAACATCTTTTAGCATTTCTGATAATCGTTGATTTGCAGCGACACCTCCAACAATTAACAATTCTTTTTTTCCTGTAAAGGACAGAGCTCGTTCTACTACTTCACTAATCATTGCAAACGCTGTTTCCTGCAATGAAAAACATGCATCTTCTTTGCTTTTTGAAACGATTGATTTTGTTGCAGATAACAAACCAGAAAACGAAACATCATTTCCTTTCACAGAATATGGTAAGGCGATATATTTTGATGAAGTGTTTGCTAGATCCTCAATATTTTTTCCGCAGGGGGATCCAAATCCTATTGACCTTCCGAATTGATCTAAAAGTTGCCCTAATGTGATATCTAAAGTCTCTCCAAACACTCTCCACTGTTTATTTAAAAATGCAAGTAACATAGTATGTCCCCCAGAAACTAAAAGCACTAGAGGATTTTTTGCTCCTGTAAGAAGTTTGCCTAATTCTATATGCCCTATTGCATGATTTACTGGATAAATGGGAATTTTATAATAAGATGCCAAAGAACGAGCTACCACTGCACCTACTCTTAAACAAGGACCAAGTCCAGGGCCTGCAGCATAGGCGATAAGATCTAGGTCTTTTACAGTAATTTTAGCTTCATCAAGACATTCAGATAACACAATGGAGCTATTTTCAATATGATGTCTTGAAGCTTCCCGAGGATGAATGCCTTCTCCCCCAGGAGGGTGATAAATTTTCCTGACATCAGATAATATTTTTCCATTCTTCCCAATTTTTTTTATAACAGCACATGAAAAGGTATGGGCAGTACTTTCTATTCCTAATCCGATCAAGCTAACCCCTACTTAATGTAGATATGATTTTGATTACGTCTCCATCTTTTAGCTTGTGATCTCCACCGATCCTTTGTTTTGTTTTACAATCTATTGCATACAAAAATCCTTTGGCAATATCGGCATGAATTAAGGCTGCAAGATCCTTTGCAGTAGAATCTTTAGGTAATAACTTTGCATCAGGTAAAACGTCTCCATCTTTGTTCGTGAGTTTTGTCTCATCTTCAACAGGATATACAACAATAAATTTTAAAGAATTAAAAACAGCTGTGTTTAGGATTTTTTGAATCCCAGTAGAGTTAATCTTTGAAAATACTATTTTAACCAAATCAAGTGCTTTTTTTTGTTGCGGTGAAATTTCTTTATTTTCTACAATTGAAAAATCTTCGTCTCCAGAAGAGTAGTTTACTATTCCAGCTTTGGAGGCTTTTCGTAATAATAATTCTGTCTCTGCGCTACATAGAACAACATTAGTATCATGAATTTTTTTAATTATTTCAAGATCCTCGCAAAGGTCCGCTTTGTTTGCAGCAATTATTATAGGTTTTGTACTTTTCCTAAGATCTTTTACAAAAATTTGAATATCTGATTCTGACCACTCCTTAGGATTTTTAGAGATTAAATTTAGTTTTTGTAATATCTCTTGTACTTGATAGTCCTTAATTCCCAAACCTGTGAATCTTTTTGCAATTCCATCAGTTAGTTTTGCTCGCTTTTGATCTATTTCTCTAGTAATTTTATCCCATTCTCTTTGAAGAATACCAACAAACCACAGATCAAATTCATTTTGTACAAACTCGATATCTTCAAGGGGATCATGTGTTCCTATTGGAACTGGTTGACCTTGAATATCAGTAGTGCCTGCAATATCAACTACATGGATAAGAACTTCAGCTTGACGAGCATCATCAAGAAACTGATTTCCCAAACCTTTTCCTTCATGAGCACCTGGAACTAATCCTGCTACATCAATTAATTTCACTGGAATAAAACGAACTTTATTTACACATAATGGATTTTCATGAGGAATTTCAAAATGCTTGCATGCACAATCATCTGTTACATATGCTACACCAATATTTGGCTCTATTGTTGTAAATGGGAAATTCCCAATGGGTACTGGAGTTTCAGTTGCAGCGGAGAAAAAGGTGGACTTGCCAACATTTGCTTTTCCCAGTAAACCAATTTGCATAAACGATAAAATGTCTATTGTACATATTAGTATTACAGAAATTGTTTAATGTAGTCGTTTTGAATTTATTGTATGTCTTATGTAATAACTGGGAATCCTGGTGTAGGAAAACACACCATTGCTAAAGAAATTAGCAAAAAAATACAACTTCCAATAATTGATATAAATAAAATTGCACAGGAATTTGGGATATTTGAAAAAAATGAGGACACTAACGATGTGGATGTTAACAAACTCAAAAAGTTAATCAGAGATAAAATACGCCATTCCAGTTTGATTGTAGGTCATTTAGCTCCATACGTTTTGTCATCCAACCAAATAAAAAAAATTATAGTCCTAAGAAAAAATCCATATGATTTAATTTCAATCTATAAGGAAAGAAAATACTCCAAAGAAAAGATAAAGGATAATTTGGGAAGTGAAGTACTAGGAATTATCCTACATGATTCTGTGACACAGTTTGGGGCAGAAAAGATTTTACAAATAAATGCAACTGGAAAAAGCATCGAGGATATCACAAAAAAAATTATGGATGCTATCAATGGGAAAGTCCAAGATGATGATGTGGATTGGTTAACTTTAATATCAGAGAAAAATGATTTAAAGGAATTTTTTGCTTATTGATTAAATAACGCCTTTGTTGTGAACTAGTGACTTGTTTGAAATTTTAAAAACAGATCTAGCTGGAAGAATCGGTGTAATTCATACTAATCATGGTAAGATAGAGACACCTGCATTTGTACCTGTTATTCATCCTGTAAAACAAACAATTCCTTCAAAAAAAATTAAAGAAATAGGATTTGATCTAGTAATTACAAATGCCTACATTACCAAGAATAACTTTGGAGACGATGCAATAAAAAAAGGAATTCACAAAATAATTGATTTTGATGGCGCAATAATGACAGATTCTGGCGGATATCAGGTTCTTGAATATGGTGATGTAAATGTTCTACCTCATGAAATGGCAAATTTTGAAAAAGGAATCTTGACTGATTTTGCAATTCCGTTGGATAAACCAACAGGGTATGGTCTTGCAAGGAAAAAAGCTGAGGCATTTGTAAATCATACTTTGAAAGTATCAAAGACAACACTTCAAGATAGTGATGATAATGGACAAATCTGGATTGGACCCATACAAGGAGGAGAGCATTTTGATTTGGTTGAACATTCAACCAAGTCTTTGGTTAAAATGGGTTTTAAGATGCTAGCTCTGGGAAGTCCAGTCGAGTTTATGGAATCATATGAATATAAATTATTAGCACAAATGATCGTATCTGCAAAAAAACAAATGCCACACTCTATTCCCCTTCATCTATTTGGGGCAGGCCATCCATTAACAATTCCATTTGCCGTAGCCCTAGGATGTGATACATTTGATTCGGCCTCCTACATGTTGTACGCAAAGCAAGAGAGATACATTACAGATGATGGGACAAGATATCTCTCAGACATCTCTGTTTTTCCTTGTAACTGTGAAATATGCTCAAAATATACTCCCGATGAATTGCGTCAATTAAAGGGACAAGAAAAAATTAATGAAATTGCCATACATAATTTACATGCAATAAAGCTTGAAGTTGACAAGGTAAAACAGGCAATTTATGAAGGAAGATTGTGGGAGTACGTCTTGAAAAAGGCAAGGGCACATCCCAAACTATTTGAAATGACAGAGATTCTTATCGCTAATTCTGAGTATTTGGCTATTTCAACTCCTAAATTTAAAGAAAGGGCAATCTTTCTTTACGATAAAGATGACCAATATCGACCAGAAGTTCGTTCGTATCATGCTATAGTTAGAAAATTCAAAACTAAGAAAAATTCCTTAATGATAATTAAGGAACCTAAAATAAAACCGGGGTATTTATCCCAAGATTATTTCGCTCTAAAACGAAAATTCAAAAATATCGATTCAATTCAAGTTTGTTATTATAATCCTCAACTAGGATTAATACCAAATGAAATATCAGATATTTTTCCTGCAGCTCACCATGAAACTGCAAGAGTGATTTTTAATCCAAACGAATTTCCGGAATTTGAAAAGACATGGATAAAATTTTTTGAAAATAACAAATTTTCAGAAATTTATTTTGACAAGAAAGATGAATTTTTAAAAAAATTTATCAATATTCTTCCAAGAGGGATAAAGAAAAAATCTATTAGTTAAAAATAAGAAAAAAATATGTGATAAAAGATACAGTCTATAAGGCTGCGTCTTCTGCCCAGCCGTTTATGAAGACACCGTTTTTGTGAAGAGGTACTGGTTGTCCAGCAGTGTAATTCATTGGTCTCATCCAAAAGATTGATTTTGTTGGGCATACACCTATGCATGCGCCATCAGAAATACATCTCTCTGGGTAAAAGACAAATGCTTTACCTCTCTTCCAGCCTTCGACTGGTTTTACTCTAAGGACATCAGGACCAAGAGTTGTACAGATTTCTACACATAGTGCACATCCGATACATCTTTGTTCATCAATGTCTGGAAGTATTGCGATTGGCATTTTATTCAATTTTTTAACGCTTAGTTGCTATTTAAACCATGGTTGATTTTCATAACCCTGTTATGAAGATGATCGGAACAAGATTTGAGTTCAAAAAAAAATACATACAATTCCCTTTAAAGCAATTTATAAAAAACAAAAAGATAACGTGTTAAGCACGTTTATTTTCTCATTGCATCAATTTGGCCAGAAGTTACCCAATCGAGTAATTCTGCTGAAGATGGATTAAGTTCTGCCTTCTTGTTCATAAGATTGTGAACCCAAATCCAATTAATTTGGTTAAGAAGTACTTTATTTCCTTCATCGCCTGCACGAGTTTTTGCAACAAGAGCTTGGTCTTGTTTTGCTATCCATTGATCATAGGATTGTCCCATGATGATCGAATCTTAGCTTTCACTAATTAAAGCTTTTGTAGATTCTATATTGTATGTAATGATCGGAACTTTGTGGGCAAGGTATTAACATAGATTTGAATTGAGCTTATTTCTTGGACGTAAAAGTTTTAGGAGCTGCTAATGAGGTAGGTCGCTCCGGGTTTTTAGTGAATTGTAATGGGACTAAATTATTGCTAGATTATGGAGTATTATTTGGAAGACGAGGTTCTCCTTCCCAATATCCCTTACATGTGAAACCTAAAGATTTGGATGCCATAATTATTACCCATGCACATCTTGATCATTCTGGAAATGTCCCCTCATTGTTTGTAAGCGGGAATACAGATGTCTATGCTACTCCACCAACATTTGATTTAACACAATTGCTCATTGAAGATATGTTAAAAATTACCAAAGATGCCCAACCTTTCGGATTACCTGAATTAAACAACATGATGAGAAATGCCAAAGAAATTGGTTTTAAACAAAAGATTGTCAAAGGAAATGCAAGTTTTGAGTTAAGAGAAACTGGTCACGTTATTGGTGGAAGTAGTGTTTTAGTTGAATCTGAAAAAAAGAGATTGTTCTATACGGGTGATGTTAAAACTCATGGCTCTAGGATGTTACGTGAAGCAGATGTAGATGTTGGAGATATTGATTTTTTAATAATAGAAAGCACATATTCCCAGACTGAGCAGATCCCACGAAAAGAGTCAGAAAGACAGTTAATCGAATTTGCAAATGAAGTAATGGATAGAAAAGGAGTGCTGTTTATTCCATCTTTTTCCGTTGAACGCTCTCAAGAGATGGCATGTATTTTACGAAGTTCAAATTTTAAACACAAAATCATAATGGACGGAATGGCACTAAAAGTAAACGACATTATGTTTCGTCATCCAAATTATCTTAGAGATCCTGAAATTTTTGCTGATGCAATTAATGAAGCTGTTGCCATAAAAGACCATGATAAAAGAAAACGGGCAATTCAAGAACCTTGTGTAGTTATTTCTCCTGCAGGAATGTTAGTGGGGGGAAATGCAACATATTATCTTCAGCAATTGTCCTTTGATAGTAAAAATGGGATAGCTCTTGTTTCATACCAAGGTGAAGGAACCCCTGGCAAAAAGCTTCTTGATACGGGTAAGGTAAACACTAAGGGGAAGGATCTTAATGTTGCAGCCGAAGTAAAGCAATTCCAATTTTCAGGACACGCAGATAGGAATGAGTTGTTTGAAATAGTAAAAAAAATACAAGGGAATCCAAAGGTTTGGACAGTTCATGGAGATAGTGAGTCTTGTGAAAAATTTGCCCAAGAGATTCATGATCAATTTGGCCTAGACGCTCATGCTCCTTCTGTAGATGAAATTATCACCATTTGAGATGGTTGATTATTGTAAAATAAATTTAGAAAATTCAATAAACAGTGGACAAGTTTTTCTTTGGGAACAAAAACAAAATAATTGGTATGGAATTAATGGTAGAGATATTTTAAGGATTAACGAATCAGGTAAAATCAAATCATTTTCTAAACAAAAAATAGATTATTTTAGAGAAAAAGATGATCTTGAAGAAATCTTGAGATCGATTTCAAAAGACACCACAACAAGGAAAGCAGTAAGAAAATATCTTGGGCTTCGATTGTTAAGGCAAGATCCTTTTCAATGTTATATTTCATTTATTGTTTCCTCTAATTCAAATATCCAAAAAATTAAAACATGTCTGGAAAAAATTTGTAAAAATTTTGGTAAAAAGGTTTTTTTTGATGGTAGTGAATTTTTTTTATTTCCAGAACCCAAAACCTTGGCATCCGCGTCCATCCAAGAAATTAAAATTTGTGGAGTTGGTTATCGCTCTAATTTTATCAAAATAGCTTCAGAAATGGTTTGTTCGAATGAAATTAATTTTGAATACCTAAAAAAATGTGAGTATGGTAAAGCCAAAGAAATACTTTCCAAAGTACCTGGAGTAGGTAACAAGGTTGCAGATTGCATATTATTATTTTCTCTTGATAAATTAGAAGCATTTCCATTAGACAGATGGATGATTCGAATTTTAGAAAAATACTATCCCGATACATTTGAAATTTCTACGAAAAGTATCACACATAACCAGTATGAAATTTTACATGAAAAAATTTTAAATTATTTTGGTCCTTATTCTGGATATGCTCAACAATTTTTGTTTAAAATGGAAAGAGAGAATTACAAAAAAAAGTGGTTGTAAACCCTTAAAATAGCAATTACTTGGTGATTTTTGGGCCTATAGCTCAGCATGGACAGAGTGTTGGACTTCTAATCCAATGGTCAAGGGATCGAAGCCCTTTGGGCCCGCTTTAACAAATTTATTCAGAACATAATGATTGGTTTATGTGAAAGATATAGAGTTTAATCTAAATTCTAAAGAGATTAAATTGAATTCTGAAATCAAAGGTACAGTTTCAGTATCATATCCAGGTAGATATGATGGAGTTGTAATCAACACAACAATTTTAGATTCCAATGAACATATTATTTACAAATCATATAATGGAAAAAAAATATCTCAAAATGTTGCGAGACTTTTTATCAGCAAGGATGTGATGCCAGAAAATAAAGCTGAATTTACAGCTATTATTTCATTTGAACCAAGACAAGAACACGAGGTTAAATTTAGAGCCTCAATAATTGAACAACATAAAGAAATTGAAAGTCAAATAATATTTGCCAAGTATTCTGCTTAGAATCTTCCTTTTTCAATCTTAATTGTTCCAGTCATCCAAGGATGTGGTTCACAATGATATGGAATTTCTTGAGGTTCAGTGAAAATAAATTCATATTCTTCACCAGGCATTACAACACCAGAAGAACCGAAGTCACCACTATACGAGTCTGCAGCTCTGTGATCTGGGGTTACTGTGTGAGGAGTATCATCGTTATTAATCCATTTTACAATGTTATCCATCTCAAGAGTTATAGTTGGTTTATTTGGCACGTAGCTTTCGTTACCTTCTATAACAGCTCCGGGGACAATCTCGATTACAAAAGTTTCCTCCGGGTTAAGAATATGCTCAGATACTGATGGTTTTGCCAACGATTCTGGGAGATAAAATCCAGTATAGAAAATAAGACCTACTGACATTCCAACAATTACTGTAATCACTCCAATACCATATGCATGACTTGATGTGGGGGCACTCAATAACCTTTTTTCTTCTAGAGTTCTTATAAAGCTTTTTTAGAATTTAGGAAATTATGGTTTTGTTATATCTGCTGATCCAATTGTTGTATTTTTATTAACATCAAAACCGACATCGGCTTGAACTTTTGGAGTTTTAATTTCTGGAGATAATTCTTTTTTATCTTCAGGTTGTCCTAACCCCTCTGGAAGCTTTTTGTTTTCTAAAACTGGTTGTGGTTCTTGTAATTTCGGTTTTTCCTCAAGTTCTGGATTTGGAGGTGGAGGTGGTGGATTTTTGGCTTGAGCTAAACCATACCTGTAGATATGGAAGAACCCAGCAAATACCAATAATATTATTCCTATAAAGAACAAAGAGACGTTCTTCATTCCAGTCAAGGCTGCATTGTAAGCTGCTATGTTTAGTAAAACCTGAAATGCCAATAACGCTATTAAAAGCCAGTTAATCCATTTTTCTGATAAATTAATTGTTGCTACTTTTTGAGGTGCATTTTCTGAGTGAAGTTTTGCTTTTCTTTCAGATTCTTTGGCAAGTTTAATCATCATGTATGTGAATCCAAATCCTACGGGAAC
>DATKZR010000040.1:0-2141 GCA_035527875.1 Nitrosopumilaceae archaeon
TGTCGGGGTTACAATCTAATTTTAAAAATTAGTTAATTCTTCGAAAAAATTTTAAATCCAAAACGGGGAGTCAAATTTTGTGTGATTCCAACAATTGTATGAATTACGGTGCTGGAGTATATCTGGTAAAGTTTAGAGCAAGAGAATAAATTCTAAGGTTTGAAATTATTTTTTTTCCATTGCACTTTCTGTGGCAATATTCAAAGATAGACTGCTAATTGATTTTGCCTGTTCAGACTCTAAATTAAGTTTGTACATTTGCGCTCTTCCCACAGTTCTTTCTTTTAAAATAATATTCTGTAATTCTAACTTTCTAATTACCCCAAGAGTCGTCTTAAATCCCACTCCTGAATTTTTGGCGATATCTGATATTGAATAGTCATATTCTTGAAATGCTATGAGGAAATCCAGTATTTTTGATTCTGAACCTGAGAATATGCTTTCCAAAGGTCCTTTTTCTAAAACCTTGGACTCCAAGTCCTTCTCTTGAACAACTATTCTGCCTTCTGAATTTTTAAAATCTAAAACACTTACCGGTTCTTTCAGACCTTTGTCTTTTCTGGAAGTGGTGATGACTGTTGTATTCATAATACCTTATTCATTGAATAATTATATAACTATATACCTAATAATGGGTAATATATTACCTAATACTTATTAGGCATGATATGTAATATTTTACATATTGGATTACAGTGATCTTGAAAAATCAATTCTGAGAAAAATGTTGTTTGATGCTAGGATTGGTGGTCATCATTTAGGGGAACAAGACATGTGTCGAGGGTTTCCATCACACGTAAAAGGTGACATTCCAAAGGCACTCAAGAAACTAATCAAAAATGGTTTAATGGATAATCATCCAACAAGTTATGGCATGCAATACTCACTTAATCCTCGCCAGATTCAAGAGATAAAAAATATTTTAGAATGACAAAAAGTTTGCCATATCCAAATCAATTCCAGCTACAGTCATTATGGGAATTAGAAAGCAAACCCGTTAATCTTGTGAACTCCTAAACCCGACAGGTTCAAATCCCCAAGTACACTGCTAAACTAAAAATCAACTAGATTGAAATTATTTTTATGAAGAATATCAATTATTCATCAATACGTTTGAAGAAACGCTATTTTCACAATCTTTTGATTTAATTTAATTAAAAGTCCGTGTACTATGATATTATGAAAAAATTAGATATAATTGGCATTATCCTACCAATTCCCGGAATAATTTCGGCCATAGTTTGGCTTGATAATTGTTATAATTGTGATATTTTTAAGGGGATGTTGTCAACCGTTGGTTTTTCTCTAGGGGTATATCTACCATTAGGAATTGCGATAGGAATTTGGGTTTTACCACGTGTTGCAGAAAGGAAGAAAAAATCAGATTTTGAAAAAAGAAAAAATAATCAAAACTCGGAATTAATTAAAGATCAGACTAATACAAAAGAGAAAAAAACAAAATCAGAAATAGAAATTAACCGACAATGTAACGTTTGTAAAACAAATATTCCAAACGGGGTAAAAAAATGTCCTGGTTGTGGTGACATCTACAGTTAAAATAAAACTAAATTCAACTCCTCTATTTTGGGTTCTAGGGATGATCTTGACAATCCTTGAGAATGATTTTGGAATCTGTAACTGATATTGAATAACCGTAACCTTTGAGGAATTTTATGTTGTAGTGGTTTCGTTGACCTTTCAAAGTCATAATGTAAATTATGATTTTTTAGTAATAACGAATTTCCAACAAATCATACCCAAATTTTTCGTTAGTTGACCGCATGTTTTTGAGCGTAAACGGGGGGGACTGCCTTTTTACTGACAGTCGATAAACTCGTTAACACTTGAGATTACGGTCAGGTGAAAAACCCGTTATTCTATGACTTGTTTTCATCTTTATTTCAGTTCTACATTACAAAAAGTATGATTTTATGAATAACCAATTTAATTTATTTTGTATTTACTTACATTGTTTTTTATGCGAAATGCATTTTTTAGTATATTTTTTAGTATAATGCAACTTTTGGGTTGCAACATATAATAATCATCAAGGAGCCCTCTCAGACATGTACACAGTACGTATTCCAAAAGTTATCAAATTTGGAGAAAACGCACTAGGTGAAACAGAATATCCAAAAAAT
>DATKZR010000041.1:0-6758 GCA_035527875.1 Nitrosopumilaceae archaeon
TGTCGGGGTTACAATCTAATTTTAAAAATTAGTTAATTCTTCGAAAAAATTTTAAATCCAAAACGGGGAGTCAAATTTTGTGTGATTCCAACAATTGTATGAATTACGGTGCTGGAGTATATCTGGTAAAGTTTAGAGCAAACAGAGAATAGATTTTAGAATTTATTTTTTGGAAGATAAAATGCTCAAAAAAGAGGCTAATAATAAGATCAGATTAATTTATGATGATTTCTTAAACTAATTGAATTTGAAAAACCAAATTAAGGCCCTCATCATAAGCATTAGCGATTATAAGGCTGAGGATCTGGAAAATTTAGAATTTTGTAAAAATGATGGTGAGGAAATGTACAATACACTTACTAATCTTTCTTCACCAAAATATACAATTCAAGAAGATCAAAAAATAATTGGCAAAGTTAGCAAAAAAACTATGGAATCTGCCATGATTGAATTTTTTAAAAAGGCAGGTGGAGATGATATTTTATTATTTTATTTTTCAGGTCACGGGGTTGGAGATGGACACGGAGGAAGATATTTTGCAACTACTGATGTAGATACCAATGATCCTGAATACGATGGAGTTGAATTTGAATTTTTAAGTAGTCTAATGAATAAAAGTTATGCTAAGATAAAAATAGCAATTCTTGATTGTTGTTTTAGCGGCGCTGCATTTGCTACCCTTGCTGGAAAGGCAGGTGATGATGCAGAAAAAGAAGCAGAGGGATTAGGTATGGAAGGATTACGTAAAGCATTTGGAAAAAGTCAAGGTAGTTGCATTTTAGCATCATCTCTTTCAAATAGTAGATCATTTTCGCTTCCGAATAAAAAATACAGTGCATATACTAGTTTTATTTTAGATGGTTTAAAAGGAAAAAAAGGTGCGTATGATGAAAACGGATGTGTAACTCCTGATAAATTATCAACATTCGTCTTTAGTGAACTTCAAAAAATACCTGAACTAGCTAATCAAAAACCGGTTAGGAACATGTCATTTGTAGGAGAGTTAATTCTTGCGGAACACACAGATCTAGCTACACAAACATCTTCTGACAATCTTGACCAAAAATTTGGTAATTTACTAAAAGATTCAAAGGTTAAAAAATTCAATGAGCTCAAGAAAAAAAATAAAAATTTGCGCTTGATTTTTGATGATATAGATTTATCAGGAAAATCCCTAAAAGGTGCAAATCTTGAAAATGTAAAATTTAGGGATGCCCGACTAGATCATATTAATTTAGAAAATGCTAATTTGAAGGGGGCCAATCTTGGCGGAGCATATCTACTTGAGGGAAATTTTAAAAATGCTAATCTTCAAAATGCTAGTCTTCAGGGAGCTAATTTTCAAGGGGCATCCCTAGAAGGAGCTAATTTTCAAGGGGCATCCCTGGATGGTGCAAATCTTCAGGAAGCCAATTTGTTTAGAGCAAATTTCGTAAATACCAATCTTAATGGCATCAATCTTAAAGGTGCAAAATGGCCTGCGATAGGAAAGAAAAGGGGTTTGGTAATTTCAATAAGTGATTATGAGGATCAATATTATCCAAATCTGCCAAATTGTAAAAATGATGGGAGAAAAATGATTGAAACCTTGGAACATTTAGGATATGAAGTTAATCCATTAAAAGGCAGTGGAGGTTTCATTACAAATAAGGAACTGAAGAAGATGGTGGATGGATTTTTCTTAGATGAGGCTATAGGCCCTCATGACCTTCTCTTCTTTTATTATTCTGGACACGGAGCGATTGATACAAAAGATGTATATTTTTGTGCATCAGATACACTCCCGAATGACCCTAAAAAAACAGCTCTTCCTATGAGTTATCTTACTGGGGTAATGGGGTTGACTAATGCTAAAAATCTTGTCACAATAATTGATAGTACGTATAGGTGGGGTGTGATTCTTGGCAAGTAAAAAAGATTTAGGAGAAATTTCAAGCGATGATTATTTTAGAATGGCTGATCCATTTGGATGGCACCACCGAAAGTTGGCAAAAACTAAAAATTCCTTCATTTTAGCTTCTTCCTCTTCAAGAGATGATGTTACTACATTTAGAAAAGAAGAAGGATTGAGCACTTTTACACATTTTGTTATTGAAGGATTAAAAGGAAAAAAAGAATCCGTAGACGAGAATGGGTGCATTACCCCAGAATCATTATCAGTCTATGTTAATAAGGAAATCCAAAAATTACGTGAGACTACGGATGCTAATTTCCCACTGCCAACAAGGAATTCACATTTGAATGCCGATATTCTATTGGCAGATTATCCAAAATTGGGGAAAAAATCTCAAAAAAATGAGTGATTACCATTATCTGTCACTTATTTTAAAAATGTATTTTAAGTAGACCCTACACTTTTCATATTTTCCAACAAACAGACTTGACATGATAATCTGGATTAGGGTAACTTTTAGTGCCTAGAAAGGGGGGATACTATTTTTACTGACAGTCGATAAAAAGGCAGACCCCCCGCTTTATGCGTAATTTTTCCAGAGAGACTAAAGGGTGACGAACGTATGATTTGTTGGATAGTGTTTAAGAGAATGATTAGTTTACTTATTCCATGAAATTTCGGCAAATTTTACTTACTGTTGGAATTCTAACTGGAATTGTTCTGACAGTAAGTTTTATGATAACCGATTCATATAATCAAAACCCAAACGATTCTAAATTTAGTAAATTGGAACTATTTCAAATGCATGATGTTATAGTTGAAGGAAATATTATTTCCTCTTCAAACGATACAAAACCATATGTCGTAATGCAAGTGGACAAATATTTCAAAAACCCTCAAAATGCAACTCACCTAACAATTTGGGGCGATTTTGGATTTAACACTGATTGTTCTGATTATCAAGAAGAATGTTATCATATTGTAGCCTATCTTTACATGGACAAAAATGGAATTTATAGTGAAGGACAAAAATTTGAAAGGATCACCAATTTTTGTGATGCAGAATGTATTGTTGGAACAATTCCTGAAAATATTCCTAGCACGGACTAAAAATGACTCTTCAAAATCACAAAAACCACTACAACGTAAAATTCCTCAAAGGCTACGGACATTCAATTTCGGTCAAAAATTCAAAAATTATTCTCAAGGATTGCCATGATCCATTCTCCGAACCAACTAATGAAGAATGGTTTGTCAAAAACATGCCTTATGAGAAAATAGTTCTTTCAGGCAAGGGCTACATCTCAACTGAGGCATTATCATTATTATCTCAGAATAACCGAAATGTCATTTTATTAGATAATCAAGGAAAGCCAATTACCTTCTGTAATGGAACGATGGATTCCCTAACTGGCACAAAAAATCGAATGGCTCAATATGATACGTTTCGAGATGAATCAAAAAGACAGTATCTTACAAGACAGATAATTTCTCAGGAAAGATTTGGAAAATGAGAGGAAATTCCAGAGATATTATTGAAGATTGGGTAGAAAAATAGTATCCATACTTAATCTTGTATAGGATTATGAAAATAGAGTGATAGAAAGGATGGCTTCATTTTGCGTGTATTATTATTAGTTGTGTTAAACCAGAATGCAATCAACTATCTCATACTATAATATCTATCTGACACGTATACTTGCATGACTTATGAAAATATAGCCATCAATGCAGAACGTTTTGAATCTCCACCAGTTCCATTAGATACTCCACCTGAACAGCTACCACCAGTTCCATTAGATACTCTACGTGAACAGCTACCACCAAATTTCTTGACTATGAAGGTACAAGATTACATTGTAGGGTTTTCAGGGAATACTGTCTCATACTGTGTAGGTATAGTTGATATGGTGAACTCTACAAAAATAACATCACAGTTATCACTTAAAAAGTCTGCAAAATATTATGAAATTTTCCTAAATACTATGGCCAGAGTGTTAAATCGTTTTGGAGGAATGATAGTAAAGAATGTTGGTGACAGTCTTTTATTTTACTTTCCAGAATCTTCAAAGGGTAGAAGTTATGGATTTATGACCGGTCTTGAAGGATCCCTTGCAATGCAGGATGCTCATAACTTCATCAACATGTGTGCAAAAAAAGAAGGGCTTCCAGGTATTGATTACAGAATAAGTTGTGATTATGGGCCAGTAATGATTATGGATCAAAACGAATCTCATGGTGTAGATATGATTGGACCTTCCTTGAACATGTGTTCTAAAATAAATCATTTTGCAACTAAAAATGAATTTGTTATTGGTGGGGACCTATATCAAGTGACAAAAAAGTTACCAGATTACAGTTTTTCATCAAAAGGGAAATGCGATTTGCAATCTAAGTACAGCTATCCCGTATATTCAGTATGTAGAAAATAATTTTGACTTGTTCTTCCTTTCCAAAAAATAATTTCAACTCTTTTTTATTTGCTTTCAATATCTTTGCAGGTAAATTCAAGATGTAAACTACTAATATTTGGATTTTGAAAAGTATCTCCTTTAAAGACTTTTAGTAAAAATGTGATTTTATCAAACCTTATCTTTACGATATTGTATATAGATTGTATGAAAAATTCAACAAGACTAATTGCAGTAATTATTGCAGTCCTTGTAGTTTCCGTAACTGCAAGCCTACTTTCTGCTACGCCAAAGGTAGTTGCCCAAGATGTCACACCAGATTCATCTAGGGAAAAAACTATCTCCGTCAATGGGGTGGCAACTGCTTCTGTAAAACCAGATCAGCTTAACATTAACTTTGGTGTCGAAACGCAAGAAAAGACAGCAAAGCAAGCACTGGATTCGAACTCTATTCAAATGAACAATGTAATTTTGGCAATCAAAAAAGCAGGTATTGATGAATCTAACATTGGAACTTCTTATTTTAACATATACCCTGTCTATGAATCCTATGAGGATAAACTGACCGCAAGATGGACTCAGGAAATTGTTGGTTATGGAGTATCTAACATTGTCACTGTTCAAACTAGTAAACTAGATAGTGCAGCTGCCATAATTGATAACGTCGTAAACGCAGGAGTAAATAGAATAGACAGTGTTTACTTTTCGTTATCTTCATCAACACAGCAAAAGCTAAAAGACGATCTGTTAGAAAAGGCAATCATTAATGCAAAAACCAGGGCAGAAAAAGCACTAACCCCCCTAGACCACAAGATAATTGGAGTACAGCATGTTTCTTTGGATGAATTTGTAATTCCATTCCAGAATCCAATGTATAAGGGAATCTCAATGGATATGGAATCTAGAGCACCTACACCAGTGTTTTCATCTGACCAGGAAATAAGTACAAGTGTTCAAGTTGTTTTTGTTATTGGAAGCAACTAAACTCTATTCTCTTTTTATTTCCCAAGATTCTTTTAATTTTTCATTCTAATTCTAAATTGTAATTTATTCTTTCCAAAAAATAATTTAAAATCTATTATTACATAGAACTACGATTGATATTTTGCGTTGAGCGGTTCTTTGGATGATCACATTGATAAGAAAAGACACCTAATTCCACTTGATAAAAAAATCTATGATTTAGGGTATCTAAGATCTAATAGAAAGCCAGGGTTATGCTATAAAAAATGCATTTCAGGAGTAGCATTTTTAGATTATAGAAACATCGGAGAGGTACCTCGAGAGATCCAAGTTGAAGAAGGCCCACAATTTCGTTTCAAAGTGGAGAAGCCCTATTGGAAAAGCGTTCGAACAAGAGAACTACAAAAAAAGCTACTAGATGAGAACAAAATCAAATTTCGATTATCGTTTTATGCTACACTTGAAAGACTTGATGAATTAAACGAAGGAAAAAATGATGGTTATTGTAAATTTTGTAACAAAGATTTTGAAGATGATGGTCTTTTTTGTTCCCAAGAATGTGCTATTCATACAGAATTGAATCTAGATTCTGATAATGAAAGCGGTACATCTGCAGTTAGAGAAGATATTAGAGTCTTGGTAGATGGAGATCCAGTTCCAATATCATATACTGGTGACACATTGATTTCTGATGTAACACTATGTAGCAGAGCATACCAAATTGATACAAACGTATTATCTACTCTAGATGAACTTTGTACAGCTGTTGAAAACATTGACGGAGTAACATATTCTTGTCCTGAGGACATTTATTTTGACTCTTACATTGCAACAAAACAGGCTCATGGTTGGACATTTGTAGCTCTTGATGTAGGTTCAGGTGAACATTACATTGAGGTACAAGCCCTGTTAGCTGACAACGTAACTGTAAATGGTAAGAACTCTAAAAACAGTGGAGACTCAACTACACCAAACACCATTTTGGAAGTTGGAAAAGCAAACCTCATAGTTACTGAAGAGAAATTAGCGACTGGAACACAATACCCGGGTCAATAAGACCTTTTTTTCTTTTTTATTTTTTAAATTCTAAATAGTTTTAGATAATCATAACGCAAGTCATAACAGACTTTTCAGGCACGATTGAGGGGGGTCCTCTTTTTACTGACAGTCGATAAACTCGTTAACACCTCAAAACAAAATTTCTCATAAAAAGTATTTTTTTGAGATATGTGTTATGTGCATCAAATATTTTAGAAGGGATTGTCAGTGCTGGGGTAATTTTGGTAAAGTTTAGAGTTAGAGAATAGGTTTTTGGAAAGTAAATATAGAATTTTTCTAAAAAATTATATTATTTTTTAGTATAATGCAACTTTTGGGTTGCAACATATAATAATCATCAAGGAGCCCTCTCAGACATGTACACAGTACGTATTCCAAAAGTTATCAAATTTGGAGAAAACGCACTAGGTGAAACAGAATATCCAAAAAAT
>DATKZR010000042.1:0-18787 GCA_035527875.1 Nitrosopumilaceae archaeon
AGTGTAAAGTGTTTGATATTAAAAAATTAGCAAGGCAAATAGACAAAGAAGACTAGTTTCATTTTTTTCGATTTTTTTTCATATCCTTTAGCCTTGAATTTTTGACTTTGGTGGCTTGTCTCTGATTGGTCTCCATTTTAGCTGCAATGCTGTCAATTTTTTTGATTATATTAGATTGTTCTGCAGAAGGATATGACTTTAGAAATTTCTGTTTTAATTTTTTCAAATCATGAGAGTATCCTCTAAATTCTCTTTTGAGTTCATCTAGGTAGGGATCATCCATTTCTCTCTCAAATTCCCTTTGTTTTTAAGAATTTTGAGCTTTGGATTTATAATATTATTTAAAAAAAACCAGATATTGCAACTTGTAGGCGTCTTACAAATTAAATCATTAGAAAAAATCAAAGAATTTCTCAATGAGGAACACATTGGAAGGATTTCTACTATTGATGTAAATGGCTATCCCCAGATAATTCCAATGAACTTTGTTTTTCTAAATGATGCGGTATACATGCACTCTCATACTAGAGGCGAAAAGATTGAAAATCTCAAAAGAAATGAAAAAGCTGGTTTTGAAGTAGACAGAGAGCTAGAATTTCTTCCCTCTTATTTTGAGGATCCAGCAGATGCATCACTTGCAGATACTTTGTACATTAGTATTGTAATGAAGGGTACTGCCTCAATAGTAGAAGACCGAGAAGAAAAAACATTGGCACTAAATGGTCTGATGAGAAAATATCAACCAGAAGGAAGATACGACCAAATAAAGTCTGATATGAGAGTTTTAGATGGAGTGGCAGTCATCAAAATAATTCCCAAAATTCTCCATGGAAAATACAAGATTGGTCAGAATTTATCTACTCAGGGCAGGCTTGATTTGGCTCAGAAAATCTTGAAAAAAAATTCCCCCACTGCAAAAGAAACTCTAAGAATTATGGGTTTTGAGCAAACTAGTGACGGATTAAAAATGACAGATGAACCAAAATGGTAATTGACATTTAGTTTGTCACAGATATTATTTTAAGTTGACTTGGGGTATTTAATTGACATTCGTTAGCTATAAGTTCAGTTTGAAACTATTGTAATTGTTGCAACAAATTCAAAAATTTAACTTACATTCAGAGTTTTCCCCAACAGGCGATCAGCCACAGGCCATTGATACTTTGGTTAAAGGAGTAAAGAAAGGTCAAATTCAGACCTTAATTGGTGTAACTGGGAGTGGTAAAACATTCTCTGTTGCAAACGTTATTGCAAGAACTGGAAAAAACACTTTGGTTATCTCACACAACAAGACTCTTGCGGCTCAATTATACTCTGAATTAAAACAATTTTTTCCAAAAAACAATGTAGGCTATTTTGTATCATACTATGATTACTATCAGCCAGAGAGTTACCTCCCACAAACGGACACCTATATTGAAAAAGACACCCAGATAAATGAAAAAATTGAAAAACTACGACTAGAGGCCACTGCCATGCTTCTTTCTGGGGAGCCTACCATTATAGTATCCACTGTATCATGTATCTATTCACTTGGAAATCCCAAAGACTGGGGCGATCTTGCAGTTACGATAAATTCCGGGGATGAAATAAAGCGAAATGAAATCATTAAAAAATTAATTGATGCTAGATATGAGAGAAATGATGTAGAGGTTGCCCCTGGAAACTTTCGAGTCAAAGGTGACACTATTGATATTGTCCCTGCATACTCTGAGGATATTGTAAGGATTTCTTTGTTTGGTGATGAAATTGAAAAAATAACTCTGCACGATCATGTCTCTTTAAAAGAAAAACGAAACGTTTCTCAGATGAAAATTTTTCCTGCCAAACATTATCTAATATCAAAAGATGTCAGAGAAGGTGCGGTAAATTCTATCAAAGATGAGCTAAAAAAACGGTTACCAGAATTAAACGAGCTGGAAAAACAAAGACTAGAGATGAGAACAAAATATGATTTGGAGATGATTGAGGAATTGGGGTATTGCTCTGGGATTGAAAACTATTCAAGACATTTTGATGGAAGAAAGTCAGGTGAAAAAGCATTTTGTTTGATGGATTTTTTTGGCGATGATTTCTTGATGGTAATTGATGAATCCCATGCAACACTACCACAACTTCATGGAATGTACAAAGGTGATCATTCTAGGAAACATGAACTCGTCACATACGGGTTTAGGCTCCCAAGCGCATATGATAACAGGCCATTAAAATTCGAAGAATTTGAGGGATACATAAAAAACACAATGTTCGTATCTGCAACTCCTGGAGAATACGAGAAAAAAATTTCTCATCAGATTGCCGAACAACTGGTTCGACCAACTGGATTACTAGATCCTGCAGTTGAAACTAGGCCTACAAAAAACCAGTTGGATGACTTGATTGAAGAAATTGGAAAAAGGACCTCAAGAAATGAGCGTGTTTTAGTCACGACCCTCACAAAACGCATGGCTGAGGATTTGGCAGAATATCTATCCAAAAAACAAGTTCGTGTGCGGTATATGCATTCAGAGATTGAAGGACTACAGAGAACTGAGATAATAAGACAACTAAGGCTGGGTGAATTTGATGTACTAGTTGGAATTAATCTACTAAGAGAAGGCTTGGATATTCCAGAGGTTTCTTTGGTTGCAATCTTGGATGCTGATAAAGAAGGATTTTTGAGAAACTTTACTAGTTTAATCCAGACATTTGGTCGTGCTGCACGAAACGTGAATGGCTCTGTAATAATGTATGCCGACCGTATAACTGATTCAATGAGACGTGCAATGGATGAGACTAAAAGACGTCAAGAAAAACAAATGCTATACAACAAAGAACACAACATTATTCCTCAAACAATAATAAAGTCAGTTCCTGAGCAAGTTACAACATTAGATGAATCTAAATTAAAATCTATACATGACTTGACTGCTGATATGATTGACTTGGAAGCTCAAATGAAAAAATATTCAGAGGAATTAGATTTTGAGCGGGCGATTGAGTGTAGAGATAGAATAAAAAGACTAGAGCGGGAGATTAAATTCAAAGATGGCAGAAAATAAATTAAAGATTCGTGGTGCAAGACATCATAATTTAAAAAATATTGATGTTGATATTCCAAAAAATAAGCTAGTTGTAATTAGTGGTTTATCTGGTTCTGGAAAATCTACATTGGCATTTGATACCATTTACGCTGAAGGGCAAAGACGGTATGTTGAATCCCTTTCAGCATATGCCAGACAATTCTTAGATATGATGGATAAACCTGATGTTGACTCTATAGAAGGACTGTCTCCTGCCATTTCCATTCAACAAAAAACAACTAGCAAAAATCCTCGTTCAACTGTTGGTACCACTACTGAAATCTATGACTATATGAGATTGCTTTTTGCGCGAATTGGAATTCCATACTGTACAAACTGTAAAAGAAAAATTTCTAGCCAATCAATTGAGACAATATGTGATTCGGTTCTCAAAGATTTTGATGGGCAAAAAATTCTAATTTTATCTCCTATAATTCAAAGAAAAAAAGGAACTTATGAAAAATTATTTGAGCAGATAAAAAAAGATGGATATTCTAGAATACGTCTGAATGGCGAAATTTTGAGCCTGGATCAAGAAATTCCTCCCCTTGATAGGCAAAAATGGCATAATATCGAAATTGTAGTTGATAGAATTCAGGCCGAAAAATCAGAAAGATCAAGGTTATTTGAAGCAATTCAAACTGCGATAAAAGCATCAAAGGGAGATGTAATGATTTCATCAGATAAATCAGAAAAAATTTTCTCTCAAAATAATGCATGTCCGTATTGTGGATTAACTATTGGTGAGCTAGAACCTAGAACCTTTTCTTTTAACTCTCCTTTTGGAATGTGCAAGGGTTGCAATGGTCTTGGTGTAAAAATGGAATTTGATGCTGATTTAGTGATTCCAGATAAAAGTAAATCAATTTTGGATGGGGCAATTGTTCCGTGGAGTGGAAGATTTTCTTCCTTTCGAAGACAAGCACTTAGGGCAGTAGGAAAAAAATTTGGATTTGATTTAATGACTCCTATCTCAAAAATTAAATCAAAGCATCTCAAAATAATTTTACACGGTTCTGAGGATATGATTGATTTTGATTATCGCTCAAAATCTGGAGACTCATCTTGGCAATACACTAATGCCTTTGAAGGTGTTCTTGAAAACCTCCATCGTGTTTTTATGGAGACTGATTCAGAATCAAAGCGTGAATGGTTAAAGCAGTTCATGCGAGATACCCCATGTAATGTTTGTAATGGGAAAAAACTAAAACCAGAATCATTAGCAGTCAAAATTAATGATAAGGGTATAATGGATATTTGTGACATGTCAATTGATCATTGCTATGATTTTTTCTCAACATTAACTCTAACAGAAAACGAGCAATACATTGCACGTGATGTTTTAAAAGAAATTAAAGAAAGATTAGAATTTCTAAAAAATGTCGGTTTAAACTATTTGACTTTGAATAGGTCAAGTGCAACATTGTCTGGAGGAGAATCTCAAAGAATACGTCTGGCTACTCAAATTGGTTCTAATCTTACTGGAGTTTTGTATGTTTTAGACGAACCAACAATAGGCTTGCATCAACGTGATAATGCGAGACTCATAAAAACGCTAACAAAGCTGCGAGATCTTGGAAATACAGTGATTGTAGTAGAGCATGACGAAGAAGTTATCCGAAATTCAGACTGGATTGTAGACTTGGGTCCAGGTGCAGGCATTCATGGTGGAAGCGTTGTTTTTGAAGGGACTGTAGATAAAATTCTCAATGGACACAAATCAATAACTGGAGATTATTTAAAAAACAATTCCCTCATTACGCTAAAAGATAAAGTTCGCAATCGTTCTGGTTCCTTAATTGTAAGAGGGGCTTCTAAAAATAACCTAAAAAACTTTGATGTAGAATTTCCTTTAGGTCTTTTTATATCAATAACCGGAGTCTCCGGATCTGGCAAATCTACATTAATTAATGATATTTTATTGCAATCTTTAGAAAACCATTTTTCAAAATCAAAATTAAAACCTTTAAGTCACAATGAAATTATAGGACTAGAAAACATTGATAAAGTAATTGCAATTGATCAATCTCCAATTGGAAGAACTCCTCGTTCAAACCCTGCAACCTACATTGGCGTATTTACTGCTGTAAGAGATCTTTATGCAAACACAGAACTTTCAAAAGAACGTGGATATGCCCCAGGACAATTCTCATTTAATGTAGCTGATGGTAGATGTTTTGCATGTGATGGGGATGGAGTAAAAAAAATTGAAATGCAATTTTTATCTGATGTTTATGTAAAATGTGATGAATGTAAAGGAAAACGGTACAACTCTGAAACCCTATCAGTTTTGTTTAAGGGAAAAAACATTTCTGATATTTTAGGGATGACTGTTTATGAGGCTTTGAACTTTTTTGAAAATATTCCTGCAATCAAGAGAAAATTACAAACAATTTTTGATGTAGGGTTGGGGTATATCAAACTAGGACAATCGTCTACTACTTTGTCTGGTGGAGAGGCCCAAAGAGTAAAACTTGCAGCAGAACTATCAAAACGTGGAACCGGCAAAACTTTCTATATCCTTGATGAGCCAACCACCGGTTTGCATTTTGCAGATGTCCAGAAACTCCTTGATGTCCTAAACCGGTTGGTAAACCTTGGAAATACGGTGGTTGTAATTGAGCACAATATGGATGTCATAAAAAACTCTGATTGGATAATTGATCTTGGACCAGAAGGTGGAGATGAAGGAGGGAGGGTGGTGGCTACAGGCACACCTGAATCGATTTCAAAGTCTCCAGGAAGTTATACGGGAAAATATCTTAAAAAATTAATAAAAAATGACCTTTGAAATATCTCAAATTAGTATCCCTTCTGATCCCGGAATTTATTTGATGAAAAATTCTGAGCAAAAAATAATCTACATTGGAAAAGCCAAAAATCTCAAAAATCGAGTAAAATCATATTTTTTAAAAAATCAAAATTACAAAACGCAAAAATTAGTAGAAAATATTTCTGATATTGAATTTGTTTTAACTGATAATGAGAGTGAAGCATTTGTTTTAGAATCAAACATGATAAAAAAATATAGGCCGCAATATAACATTGAACTAAAGGACCAACAAAGATATACCTATCTTAGACTTTCTGATGAGAAATATCCTAGACTGCTTGTAGCAAGACGAACTCGAGATGGAAAATTTTTGGGCAAAGGAAAATTTTTTGGTCCGTTTACTCAGGGCAGTTCAAAATTGCTAACCATTGGAACATTGAGAAAATCTTTTCAAATCAGAATTTGTAAACAATTACCAAAAAAAGTATGTCTAGAATACCATTTGGGTAACTGTGAAGGGCCATGTGAATTTAAAGAAGCACAAGAACTATATCCAAAACATGTTGTTGCATTAGAAGAAGTCCTTAAAGGAAAAAACCAAACCAAAATTTTCACTCAGAAATTAAAAGAGGAAATGACACAAGCTGCCAATTTGCAACAATTTGAGCGGGCAAAAGATATTCGTGATACTTTGGTTCGTTTAGGAAGTCTTCAAACAAAACAAAAAATGGAATATGTTGATAATTCTGATGAGGAATATTTTGGAATAGATGAGCGGGATCAAACTGCAATTGTTATGAACTTTAGGATGATTAATGGAGTTATTAGAGATAGTGATAAATTCTTTTTTGATCTGGTAGGTGACAATTCTTTTTCTAATTTCCTTTTCCAATACTATTCAACTCATAAAATTCCAAAGTTTATTCTTGTAAGTGAATTGCCTGATGACAAAGAACTTTTAGAGTCACTATTGTCTGAGCAGGCAGGATTTTCAGTTCAAATACAATTCCCACAGAGGGGAAAACGAAAAGAAATCATTAATTTAATTTTAAAAAACCTACAACTGATTCACGCAAAAGGTGGAGATCCTGGTTTAATAGAACTCAAAGAGTTACTTAATCTATCTGCAATTCCAAAAATTATAGAGTGTTTTGACATATCAAACCATGGTGAAGATTTTGCAGTAGGCTCCATGTCAAGGTTTGTTGATGGAAGACCAGACAAATCAGGATATAGAAAATTCAAAATTAAGACAGTTTCTGGAAGAGATGATTTTGCAATGATTGGCGAGATTATAAAAAGAAGATATTTTAGATTACTTGAAGAGAAATCCCGATTACCTGATCTAATTGTAATTGATGGGGGAAAGGGTCAGTTAAATGCTGCCCTCAATTCATTACAATCGCTTGGACTAAAGTTATCTTGTGTTTCGCTGGCAAAAGAAAATGAGGAAGTTTTTATTCCAAAACAAAAAAATCCAATTTTAATTCCCAAAAACAAGCCTTCATTGAAAATATTACAACACGCCAGAGATGAAACACACAGGTTTGGTGTGGCTTACAATAGGACTGTACGTAAAAATCAGATAAAATAAGAAAAAAGAAAAAAATTTTGGTTAGTTCACTTGAACGTTGCCAACCATCCATGGATGAACCATACAAAAGTAGTCGTAGTCTCCTGCCTCCTCAAAGGTGAATGAATATTGTGTTCCACCTAAGACTAGACTGCTATCAAATACACCTGATGGACCGGTTGCTGGAAGTCCGGCTGTTACGGTGTGTGCTGCAGTGTCTGAGTTTGTCCATTCTACTGTATCACCTGCATTGATTGTAACAGATGATGGTGTCCAACATTCGTTTGTTGTCTCACATCCTGGAACTGCGGTTCCTGATGGAATGTCAACACTTACAGTTTGTGGACCTGAGGATTCTTTCATCTCTTCAACTTTCATCTCTTCAACTTTCATCTCTTCAACTTCAGGTACTACCATTTTGATTTCAGGTACTACCATTTTGATTTCAGGTTCTACTACTTTGACTGCAGGTTTCACCACTTTGCCTTCAGCTTGGTCTCTAACCTTTTGTGCAATGTCACCAAATGGATCTTCATGCCATCGTTCTCTGTTTAATTCTGATCCTAGTCCAGTATCTGATGTAATTGATCCTTGGTCTGCCGCTGGTGCCAAAACTAATCCCTCTGAAACACTATTTTGCTGGTTTAATGTTCCATATGCGATTGCCGCACCCATCGCTATAACAGCTATTGCTATGCCAATGTAGACTAATGCTTTACTTGTCATAATTGATCGATAGCATTTTACGTGCTAAATAAATCTGATCTTAATTCTCACGTTCATAATTCTCCATTCCCTTGTTTTTAAAAAAACTAGAACTATTCTCATCATCTTATATGTTGTTGGATGTACCTACTGATCTAGACTTTTTATAGAAATAATAATTTTGTAAAATTATTCCATATTTTTCATGAGTGCTTTAATTCATTTTCTCTATTGTCAAGGAAATTTAACAGGTATTTCTTTTATGATTCTAGTACCGTGTGATTGATAATATCACATTGGGATTGTCACCAAGCAACTCACGTTTTTGGTCTTAAGTCCACCTGCACTAGGATAATTCTGATGTCAATTTTTCCTCTTTATCTGCAAGTTCATAATTAATTTTTAATTTTCTTTGATCAATTAATTTTGTAATAAAATATATTCTTGTTTTAATAAAATCATCGTGAGATTCTTCCTTTCTTGATAAATGATCAAACAATGTTTTGTCATCTACCATTATTGTTATGGTATCTTTATTGTTGAGAATATATCTTCCAATTCCCCAAAATATTCCAACATGCAAAGTAATGTATTTTAATTATTGAATCATAAATTTATTCAAGCAAATATCTGAATGCTCTCTTTCTTGTTTTATTGGGGTTTAATTTATTTAAATTACTCATGAAATTCTCTTTGGACTCTAATCAAAGAAAAAAGAATGTTTCAATTGTCAACCAAAAGGTGGTTTTTTGTCTATATAATTTGAATCTCTCCCTTATGATCAAAGATTGAAAACAGTTATCATGCTTGAATCACATGCTTTTTTTTCCAAAATGGTTGATCAATTAGTTGAATTTGCTGAGTACGATCCTGAATTAGCTGATGGAATTAGATGGTTAGATAAACAGGCACAAAAAAAAGGAGTTACGTTTTATGATATGGTCTTTGAAGTATTGTATAAGCACGACGTAAACTCTAAAGCTAAAGATTGGTTGCAGACTAGAAACTAGAAATTATTTTCTCAAGTCTAAAGTTTTGTATTCGCATCCCTCAGGACCACAATATTTTCCAACATATACTGCCTTTGGTCTATAGAGTGCAGTTTTTGGTGCAGCTTCTGCAAATTTCTCTTCAATGATATGGGCAGTCCATCCAACTACTCGTGAAATTGCAAAAATTGGTGTGTTAAGGTCCATTGGAATTTTTAGCATATAGTATAGTGATGCACTATAAAGATCAACATTTGGGTAGATGTCTCTTTTTTTGATCTTTTTTATTTCTGAAATAGTTGTCATTTCTACTTTTTCTGTAATATCAAACCATCGCTCTCCTGTTTTTTTAGCAAGTTTCCTTGAAAGTTCTTTTAGAACCACTGCCCTTGGGTCATAGGTTTTGTAAACTGCATGACCCATACCCATTATTCGTTCACCTTTTTGCATTTTTTCTTTAATCCATGGTTCAACTTTTTCAATACTATCAATTTCTAAAAGCATTTTCATTACTTCATAGTTTGCTCCCCCATGGAGCTCACCACTTAATGCGCCAATTGCTGCGCTGGCAGCTGAATACATGTGTGCTCTAGTTGATGCTACTTGTCGCGCAGTAAAGGTAGATGCATTAAAGGTGTGGTCAGCATGTAAAATTAAACAAGTGTCAAAGATTTTTTCAACCTCTGGTTCTGGTTTCTCATCAAACATCATGTACAAAAAATTTGCTGCGTGATCTAATGAAGGATCGGGATCAACAATTTCAAGACCATTTCTAATTCGGTGCCAACTTGCAATTATTGTTGCAGTTTTTGCAATCAAGTTGATTGCTTTGTTATAACTTGATTCTTTTGTAGAAAACTCTTCGTCATAGTAACCCGCAAGTGCAGAAACAAAGGCTTGTAACATATCCATAGGGTCTGCATCCTTTCTCCAGTTGCCCATATTGGCCTGCATTTGTTTTGGAATGGGTCTTGCATCTTTTAGTTTGGTCTTAAATTCGTCTAATTGTTCTTTTGTGGGCAATTCGTCATATAACAGCAAATATGCTGTCTCCTCAAATGAGGAATTTTTTGTCAAATCAATTATATCATAACCACGATAAATCAGCTTTCCATTGGCTCCATCAATATTTGATATTCTGGTATCTGCAACCTCAATTCCTCGTAAACCAATATTTTTTGTCTCCATAAAATAACTCTAAAAAATCCGCTATTATATTTTTCACCTAGAAATACGTCTGTTTAGTTTAGTAATTTACCTAAGTCACCCACCCGATAGTTAGTATTTTATAATTTTAGTGCCTAGATATAGTCGGTTTAGCAAGCAAAGTGCGATCTCGTAAAACCCTTGAGAAAAAAATCACACACAAGGCATCAGGCCCGCAGGGATCCTATGGAACTTTACTAAATAGAGGGAGATTCAATGGTTTGTCCATTCTGTAAGTTTGTTTATTGAAAAATCCTTTCGAAAAAATAATTTCAAATTGAATAAAAAAAATTTACGATTTTTTAATCACTAACACGTAATACAATTTGATAATTAAACGATCATCGTACAAATCATCGATAATATATAATACTCTTAAAAAAAAGTGATACGGGCAAGATAAAATAGTGAAAAGAGTACAGTGTGAATTTTGTGGAAAAAAGCTTCTTGGGAATCAATATTTGAGGGTTCACAAAAACATGATTCATAATGAATTAATTGAAGAATCGTATTTCTTACCTTCTATCCTTCCAAAAAAATAATTTCAAATTAAATATTATTGCTGGACAAGGATATTTTGTAGAGAGTCTTTTGTTTCCCAACGAAGAACCAGTCTGATAACTTATGTAACTGAGGTTGTTAGATAAGAAAAATATGATTCAAATACTACATAGAGAGAAGCAATTGCAGTGAAGACAACTTTTCTTCTAGTTTCCATAGCATTGTTGCTGCTAATTCCTGTCACAATACTTGATGGGTTTTCTGCCCAAGAAAAACTTCCTGGTTGGGTCAAGAATGTCTTCATTTGGTATGGTACAGGGCAAGTAACAGAAGATGAGCTTCTAAACGCAATAAAATTTCTAATAGAAAATGATATTATCAAATTGGAATCATCAGGGTCAGAATCTCCAATAAAAACAGAATCGATGAAAACTACGAATGTTGGTGGAATTGATATTTCTATGGCCTCGCCAGTGGAGGGAAATGAGAATGCACCAATTAC
This sequence comes from Nitrosopumilaceae archaeon, assembly GCA_035527875.1. GTDB lineage: Archaea > Thermoproteota > Nitrososphaeria > Nitrososphaerales > Nitrosopumilaceae > Nitrosomaritimum. The sequence continues at coordinate 11,312 of DATKZR010000042.1, forward strand.
AATAATAGAATTTGGAGACTATCAGTGTATAAATTGCGACACATGGTTCTTAAATGAAAAACCAACCATTGTAAAGGAGTTTTTAGATACGGGAAAGGCAAAAATGTATTTCCTTGATTTCCCTTTCCAAGGACCTGATTCGTACATTGCTTCAGAAGCAACATGGTGTGCAAATGAACAAGGAAAATTTGCAGAATATCATGATTCACTTTACATTAATCAAGGTGGATTAGAAGATGGGTGGGCAAGTCCTAACTCACTAAAGCAGTTTGCATCAGAATTAGGCCTAGATCCTGAACAATTTAATTCGTGCCTGGATTCAAGTAAATTTTCAAAACAAGTAATGTATAACAAACAAGTTGGTATTTCTAACGGAGTTGATAGGACTCCCGCGTTTTTCATAGTCGGACCAAATGATTTTATAAAAAAAGTTGATGGTGCACAACCAGCATTTGTATTTCAAAAAATAATTAATGATTTAAATTAATATCCAATAAATTATAATTTCTTTCACTCTTTGGAGTTATTTTGGACCTACTTTATCTACATGGCAACAGATACACAATCTCTATAGATACATACACAACTAGAACATACAAATTTTATTTTCGTTTTATTTTTCTAGATTAGAAATTATTTTTTTAGAAATGATGAAAAAAGACATTGTAACATTTCAATTATCACAAAAAGATCTACGCTTATAATAATAATTCATAAATTCAAATCAATACGATGATTTCATTATACTATGATCTATAGGTTGACGTTGAACAGAAGAGTTGTTTTTGTGTTAATAGTTGCAGGTTTGGGAAATATAATTTATCTGCCAACTGAGGTTTATGGGGCATTTCATTTATGGGATATCAATGAGATTTATTCTACCGCAGACGGAACTCAGCAGTTCATTGAATTAAGTACGACCTCAAATGGACAAGAATTTCTTACAGGCCATACCATTACTGCCACTTCGGATGGTGTCCTTAAAACATACACATGGATAATTGATTCTCCATCACCTACTGCCAACACCAATATTTTACTGGCAACTACAAGTATGGCCGCCTCATCTGGCTTTCCTACTCCTGACTTTATAATTCCTGACAATTTTTTTGTCCCCACAGCAGGGACAATCACTTTTAATTTTGCAGAAGGCTTTGATATTGTAATTATAAATGGCGGCCTTCCAATTGATGGTATCACCTCCGTAAATGACATTGGTACAGAACAGACAGCATCTCCAACCAATTATGCCGGTGAAACCTCAACTCCTCCTTTTGGACAAGAAAGTTTATGGGATACTTTTCCTTCTATGCCTCTTCCTAGAGCAGACTATACTGGAAATGTAGTGGGTAGCAAAGTTTACCTTATACAAGGATTTGGAGCGGAGATAAATTTTACAGAGTATGATAGCATAACTGAAAACTACACTGAATTGGCTCCTGTTCCTTATTCTGCAGATCATTCTGCATCCGCAGTGCATAATGGAAAAATATATGTGGCAGGGGGATGTGGTTTTGGAAATCCCTGTTCCAATGTCACAGTTTATGATATTGCCACAAATACATGGGATAATTTACCAAACTTGCTATTACCTAATTGGTCATCAACAGCACAAATTGTGGGTGATGATTTTTTTGTACTAGGTGGAAATCCCAATGTAAATACATGTCAAAAATATAATATCCCAACAAATTCCTGGTCATTTTGTGAAGATTTGCCAACAGGCCGAGAACATTCCTCTTCGGCAGTTTTTGATAATAAAATTTATGTAATTAATGGACGAGGTGGAGATATTGGTGATACCACTGCCAATGAAGTGTATGATCCAATATCTGATTCTTGGCAAATTTTAGCTGATAAACCTACAGGAATGTCTGGTGGATGGGGAGGTGTTTTTAACAATAAAATATATGTTATTGGTGGAGGAAGTCCGCTAACTGCAGCCAATGAGTGGTATGATCCTGTCACTGACTCTTGGACTAGTGGCCCAGATATGCCAACTCTAAGACATGGTTTAGTTTGTGAACCTGTGGGTTCCAAAATTTATTGTTTTGGTGGTGGGCTCTTCAACGAGGGAGGAAATAGTTCGCTAGTTGAAGTTTTTGATGCAAATTCGTTTGTACCTTTCCCAGATACTGAAAATCCATGTGGATTACTACCAACAAGCGGAGATTGGATAATTACCTCCAGCTGTTCTCTTGAAAATAATTTCACCAGTCCAGCAAATATCCTAGTTCAAGACGGAGCAACACTTACAATTTTAAATGGATTTATCCTTGGCATTGACTTTACCCAATTTAATCTGACAGTAGAATCTGGAAGCGGAGTTTTAATTCAATCAGGCGGTGCAATAAAGCAGCAACAATTCAACCTAGAGGGTATTTTTGATTCTTGTAGCAATGAATGGCAAATCACGGGCTACTTTACTCCTGTTGAGTCTGATTATTCTGGTGAATTTGTTACAATCGTAATTAATGACATGGAAAGAGAGTTTAGGCAAGATTTTGTTGATGAGGTAACAATAGAAGGTTGGGGTAAAACTCTCTCAGGTGATTACCTAGGAATTTTTAATGATTTGTTCCATATCAGTACCGATCCTCTTGATTCAACTGGCAACATCCTTGTGGTGGGAAAAGTAGCCATCGATACCGCATTAATTGAACCTAATTCAAATTTGATAATTCCAACTCTACCCGAACCTTGGAACGAAGTTATTTTTTTTGCTTCGGATGTAGGAGCTGGAATAATTGGAACACATATTGATGTTTATACGGGAGAAGGAGCAACGGCAATACTCGAATCGTTTAAAATTACTAGTCAAAATAATAACGTTTGTCAATAACTTTGAAGCGCTTTCTAGTATGACGATTTTGAGAGCGCTAACATAACACATTGAAGAACAGAATAATTAGTGATTTATACACACTTGATATATGTAGAATTTTAATTTGGTGTAAATATTTCAGCATATTGAATGTAACAAATTACAGAAGAATTTTTTCGTTGTGATAAATGTAAACTAGTTTTAATTGATTTATTTTTTATTATTTTGTAATGTCATTGAAATGACTGTTAGATACATTGATTTGGTTTTCTTGGTATTCAGTTTGCATTGCAGCATTTTTACCTGCTTCCATAAAGAAATGACAAAAAATGATTCTATCTGAAGTTGGAACAATCTCTGTTAAGAGATCAATAACTTTTGAGGTTCGTCTACAATGTAAAATGCCAATTTAATTAATTACAATATGGATTTAAATTTGCTTCATCTTTTTTGTAACAAAATAATGTTACAAATTTTTCAATTCTTCCAAAGAATAACTTACATTTGTACTCATTAACAATGCATTTCGCAAGATCTGTAACAAACAAAACAGACAAATATCGCAAACAGTATGTCAAAATAATTGAAGTTATTTTTAACTGAATCACCGCATTTCTTGCAACCTTTTTCTAAAAAAGGATCTATTGAAAATTCTATAACAATTTTTGATGATTCTTCGATAAAATGGAATATCAATATTATAAACAGTATGTGCAAAATTGATACAGTTTATCTTCCAGAAAAATTCTCTGAAACTTTCTCTCTCGTAAAGGAAACATTCCCTTCTATTGAAGTTAAAACAATTTCTGAAAATTTTAAGCATTTTCCCGAATCACATTTGATATTTGACAATTCACAATTTCCTAAAATGGAACAACTTACAATTAATCTCAATTCGATGGTGTATCAGCCTAAAGATACCCATAATACTATTATCGATACTATAAAATATCCTTGGGATTACCTTAGTTGTACGAAAAATGCTCTGGATAATCATATTACCAAAACCAGCATCTCTCCAACAGCAAAAATAGCAAAGACATCAATAATTTATGGTCCTTGTATAATTGAAGATAATGTTACCATCGATGATTTTTGTAAGATCCAAGGACCCATCTATATAGGTAAAGATAGTTTCATTGGAATGGGTTCTCTTGTCAGAAATTGTGTATTAGGCAAAAATACAACAATTGGTTTTAATTGTGAAATTGCAAAATCTTATTTTGCAGGTTCAACCGAAATTGCTCATCATAATGTAATTCTTGATAGTGTTATTGGAGAAAATGTTTGGTTTGGGGGATATTCTGGCACTGCTAACGTTTTACTGACGAAAAAAAATGTAAAATACCAAATCAATGATGAACTAATTGATACTGGAATTAATCATTTTGGCGCAGTGGTGGGTAATGGTAGTTCTGTTGGAGCTGCAGTTATTATTTTACCTGGGAGACAAATACTTCCGAACTCTGTCATCCAGGCAGGTACGATTTTTGGAAAAAAACAATTGCAAAGTCTAGTTGTTCAGTGAAGTCAACTGTCTTTTTATATCCTCTCAGATTGTTGAATGCCAAAATATTTTTCTTTTCAACTAAGGGCATAACAATATTTCTTTTGTTATGTTTTTCAAAAATTCTTAAAAATATGTAGACAAAAAATGAACTTGGCTTATGTTAAAAGACTTTTAATTACTGTGTTCCAAAAATCAAATTCTCAGTTTTGCTTTTAACATCTACAATATTTATATGAACTTGGTAGTTTTTTGTCTGCTATCTTTCTGTTCTTGTCCACAATCTCTCATCTCCTTTCAATTCTTTGTAATGCGAATAAACGCCAACTGCTATTAGTATGCTCCAGTATCCAAATACGATTAATTGTATGAAATTAGCTGTTTTTGAAAACCTGTTGGAAAGTTTTATCACACCATAGGATAATCCGATAGAAAAAATCATCCATAACAGGAGAATTATGACAAAGATTTTTGTATATTCAGAATATCCAATAATTACCATAAAGTCCGAAAGACCATTTGGAAATACAATTGCTGTAGACATTGTCAAGAGCATGGGAATGCCAGGGGAAATAATTCCATGGAATGCATTTTTACCTTTGGTTTGCACAATTGTATATGCTATAGTTGCAAAAAACACATAGGCGATTAATTTGGATCCTACTAGAAAAGGTCCCAAAGAAAGGTCAAGTAAGTTCATAGTCAAAAATGCTGCCGCGGTCAAAACAAAACCTAAAGGAAAGATTATTGATGCCATCCAGAATGGAATTCCAAGAGTAAACCCCTTTCCAAATTTTGGATTGCCAAAATGTTTGATATATTTTTTTGTTACTTCAATATTTCCCCTCTGCCATCTGATTCGTTGTTTCCACAAACTCGTTAATTTTATCGGATCGTCAACTTCAACTTGAATCGACGAATCATAAAGAACTTTCTGGTTCGTTTTGCTAAGAAGCCGAAAAGACATATCTGTATCTTCGGCTAAAGTGTCAGATTCGTAATCTCCAAGTATATTGAATAAACTGGTTCTAAAAATTCCACACGCCCCAGGTATTATGTAATGAATTCCTAGGGTGTCGTAACCAACTCTTTGAATTTTTTGTCCCAGTACAAACTCAAAATTAATAAAACCTGTCAATATGTCACCCCTATCTACAATTGAAAAATATCCGATAACCGCACCCACCCTAAGGTCTGCAAAATATCCTACTGCTCGTAGCAATGAATCTTTTTTTAATCCCACGTCTGCATCCATAATAAAGAGTAGTTCACCTTGAGCATATTTTTTGGCATCATTCAAAACTGCTGCCTTTCCCATCCCACCAATTTTTCTGTTGACTAGGACGATATTGTTGTTCAATGGTACAGGTTGTGTTTGTTTTTTGAAAGTTGCTAAACCTGTCTCAGAATCTATAATTTTATGAGCATATCTTCTTATAATTTTTTCCGTATTGTCATTTGATCCGTCATTTACAATTATCAACTCTTTTTTATCGAATGGGTATAATGATTGAATAAATCTCAAGATTGTCCTCTCGATTAACTTTTCTTCATTGTGAGCCGGTACCAAAACGGAAATTACTGGCCTGATATTTTCATCATAGATGTATTTTCGAAGTTTATATCTTAAAGGGTTGAAAATGGCCAAACCCGCAAGGAGAACAAATAAAAAAATGATGCCATATCCCACAAAGAGAATGATGTACATTAGGAGTTCAATCAACATTTACATCATTTGATTTAATTTCGTTATGTCAGATCTAACAAATATCTCTTCATTGCACGTGTGCCATAGACAAATTAATTTTATTTCAATTTCCTTTGCAGTTCCTGGAATTTTTTCATCATTAATTTTCTGTGTCATCATTGATTCACCAAATAGCCAATCCCATTAATAAGATCATTATCTGAAATTTTACCTTCTGCCCACCACCCCGCAGTTTCCTTTATCCACCCTGGTATTTCTGAAGTGCCTGACCATTGTGGTGCTTCTGGAATTGGCATAATATCTTCTTTAACTAAATATTGTATTGCTTGAATAAATGTAGAATCATCAATATGTCCATCTCGCCACCACCCAGCAATGTTTTTGATCCATTCAGGAATAGAATTCTGGTTCAAGGAATCATTTGAGGTATCAATAATAACTTTAGAGATGTTTTCTTTGATTTTCCCAATTGGTACCACTTTTAAATTTTCTTTTTTAATTTCCTCGATTACGATTTCCAATTCCTGGAATTGCTCTAAATTTAATTCATTTATCAAAACACCGTCTCTTTTAACTGCAAATTCCTGTGGATGGAAATTAATAATAGCAAATCCATGATCGTCGATTCCTTTTTTAACATCAGAAAATATTTTTTCGGCTGGATTTCCAATTAATCCTTTTATCGAATCAAATTTTGCATTTAATACATTGGCAGGAAATCTGTAGAGGGTTTCACCTTCCAATGGATATGGTGGAAAATCAGTTTCTATACTTGCTGATAAGACAGTGTATCCATTAGCCTTTAACCCGCTTATAGTATCTTCATTGAATTCACCTCTAGGAGGTAAGAATACTTTTGAATCTACGTCAAATATCTCAGAAATTTTATTTGAAGTTTGTTGTATGATTTCATTTTGTTCTTTTTTATCATAGGTTGTTATCGGTATATTATCAGAGGAATGATTTGCAATTTCTAACTGGTTATTTTTAATTCCAATTTTTATTATTTCTAAAAGTTTTGGATCCCCTCCAATTACACTAGTGATAACTCCAATAGTGACAGGAAAGTTGCTCTGCGAAAATTTGTCAAGTAATTCTATCTGAACATCATTTAACCAAAAATCCTGGATGTCGTTAATTTGGAATGCGACACAATTGCAAGACAATTTAAGTGATTTTTGATAATAAATTACAGGTTTAGATAATGGGTCAGGCGTAGAGGAAGTTGTGGGATCTGAAAACGGAACAACGATTGGGCCCTTGAAATTTATTTGAATTATTTCAAAATTATTTTGAATACCAGTTATTACAATTTGGGTATCTGGCCAGAAAGGATCTTTTACTCCATCCTTTAAGACTGTAGTCGTATATACACCAGAAGGAATACTTGAAAAGAAAATTTCACCATTTTTGCTAATAAAAGATTTTTTGTGTTGA
>DATKZR010000043.1:0-7063 GCA_035527875.1 Nitrosopumilaceae archaeon
TGCGGGAGGTGGGATTCGAACCCACGAACTCCTAAGAGATAGGGTCCTAAGCCCTACGCCTTTGGCCAGGCTGGGCGACTCCCGCAATGAATTGGCCACTAGACACAAATTTATCTATTATTGAACAAATACATGGCAAAATTTTTTGGCACAAACGGAATCCGTGGAGTTTTCAAAGAAGATTTTACTTTAGAATTTATTCATGATATGACATTAGCCATTGCAACTTTCTTTAAAGAAGGACCAATTCTTGTTGGATACGATGGGAGAGATTCAAGCCCCATTATAGCAAAGACAATTTGTTCTGCACTAAACTATTGTGGAATAGACTGTAACAACGCCGGACTAATTCCAACTCCATGTCTTGAATATTCTGTAAAAAAATTAGATTACAATGGAGGTATAATGATCACTGCATCACATAACCCTCCTAAATATAATGGAATTAAACCTGCGGCAAAGGATGGAGTAGAAATTTCACGAGAAGATGAGTTAGTAATTGAGGATATATATCTTAAAAAAAATTGGATTAAAAATCGATCTAGATGGGGAGTTACTAATACAGAGAAGAAAGCCATTGAAGTTTATGTTCAAGGTATATTATCTCACATTGATTCTGAGAGAATCAAATCAAAAAAATTCAAAGTTGTTTTAGATTTGGGGAATGGTGCACAAGCCGTAACCGCACCTATTTTTTGTGAAAATCTTGGATGTAAAATATTTTTAGTAAATGAAAAAATTGATGGCTCGTTTCCAGGAAGGGGATCAGAGCCTACTCCTCAAAACCTACAATCTCTTTCTAATGCTGTTCAGGAAAACAAAGCAGATGTTGGAATTGCTTTTGATGGGGATGGGGATAGAAGTATTTTCTGTGATAACAATGGTGAAATACTAACTGGGGATAAATCTGCACTGGTTTTAGTAAAACACATCTTGCAAAAAATTCCCGAGTCAATAGTTGTTACATGTTTGAATTCTGGTTCTAATATAGAAAATATTGTAAATCAATTCAACTCGACAGTAATTCGAACCAAGGTTGGAAGTGTTGAAGTATCTCGCAAAATGCTCCCAACTAATGCTCTAATAGGGTATGAGGAGAATGGTGGATTCATGTATGGCCCTCACAATCAAGTTAGAGATGGATGTATGACACTTGGTCTGATGTTGGATCTTTTGGCCTACTCTGAAAAATCACTTTCTCAAAAAACAAATGAACTTCCACCATCTTATACTACCAAAGACAAACTCTATTGCTCTTCAGATGACGCAAAAAAATTGATTCAATTCCTCAAAGAGGAGTTCCCTGACTCTGATACCATAGATGGGATAAAAATTATTAAAAATCAAAAAAATTGGGTAATGATTCGACCGAGTGGAACTGAACCAATAATTAGAATCTATGGAGAAGCTGAAACTCAAGAAAACCTGAACTCACTAATGTCAGAATACCTCCAAAAATCAAAATCAATCATTTCCAGATAACACTTTTAAAACCAATCCCTCACAAAATGGGAATGGAGAATGATCCCTAAGGGTGACAATGTATGGGCAAACCTTACTATGTTAAATTTGAAACTCCTGAAGATTTGGTCAATCCTATTTTAGAGGCAGTAAGAGTTGCCTCTACCAGTGGTAAAGTAAAACGGGGAACTAATGAGGCCACAAAGGCAATTGAACGTGGTACCAGTAAACTAATCATTATAGCTGAAGATGTAGAACCCCCTGAGGTTGTAGCACATCTTCCAATATTATGTGAGGAGCAAGGAGCAGCTTATGCATTTGTTCCAAGCAAACAAGAATTAGGAAAATCCTTGGGAATTGACATTACATCTGCCGCTGCAGCAATTTTGGATGCTGGTGATGCACAACATATTGTAGATCAAGTTGTTTCATCAATTGCTAAAATTAAAGGTGGTAAGACCGAACAATGAGTGCTACAACTGACGAAGTAGTTCAATCTGAAATTATTCAAATTGTTGGCAGAACCGGAATTGCTGGAGAAGTTATTCAAGTTAGAGTAAAAGTTCTTGATGGTAAAGACCGAGGTAGAATTCTTACCAGAAATGTGAAAGGTTCAGTTAGAGTAGGAGAGATCCTAATGTTAAGAGAAACAGAACGAGAAGCAAAGAAGATCAAATAGGTGAAATAGATGAGTCTTTTAGTTAAACCTTGTAATTTTTGTGACCGAACAGTTGCCAAAGGATCAGGTACTATGTTTGCAAAAAATGATGGCACAGTTTTATGGTTTTGTTCTGCTAAATGTAAAAAAAATGCACTCGAACTAAAACGTGATCCAAGAAAACTAAAGTGGACAAAAAAATACGTTAAAGGCGGAATAAAACATAAGAAACGTTGACTGAACAGTCTCTTTTCATTGTTAAACCTGATGCAGTATCTAGAAATCTAACTGGAGATATAATTACAAGATTTGAAAAAAAAGGATTCAAACTTGTCAAACTAAAATTATTTACTTTTAAAAAAGAACAAGCAGAAAAATTCTATGGAGTTCACAAAGACAAACCATTTTTTGGCGAACTAACATCATTTATCGCCTCTGGTCCTGTAGTTGCGGCAATTATTGAAGGAAATAATGCAATAGCAACTACAAGAATTATGATTGGCTCTACAAAATCTTTTGAAGCAGATCCAGGTTCAATACGCGGAGATTTTGGATTAGGATTTACCGATAATATCATTCATGCATCTGATTCTCGAGAAAGTTTTGATCATGAATCGAGGGTAGCATTTGAGTGATCTGATTTGCAAATTCGTCAGCCCATTGTGGTAGTTTTAGGTCATGTAGACTCGGGTAAAACATCTCTTCTAGATAGAATTAGAGGTACCGGCGTTCAAGGTAGAGAAGCTGGTGGGATTACTCAGCATATTGGGGCTAGTTTTCTACCTACTGAGACCATCAAAGAAACATGTGGACCATTATTTGATAAATTAGAGAAATCTGAATCCAAAGTTCCAGGACTTTTAGTGATTGATACTCCAGGTCATGAGATATTTACAAACCTTAGATCAAGGGGAGGGTCAGCAGCTGACATTGCAATATTAGTTGTTGATGTTAATCGAGGATTTCAACCACAAACAAATGAGAGCTTGAAAATTTTACAAAGCAGAAAAGTTCCTTTCGTTGTGGCCCTAAACAAATGTGATCAGCTATCTGGCTGGAGAAAATCTGAAACAAAATTCATTTCAAAGGCAATAAAGGAACAAGATCAATCAATTCAAAATGATCTCGATCAAAAAATTTACGACGTGGTAGGTACACTTTCAATTTTAGGATATCAATCTGAAGCATTTTATCGAATAAAGGACTTTAAATCAGAAATCGCCATTGTCCCAATTTCTGCAAGATCAGGAGTAGGAATACCGGAACTACTTGCAGTCCTAATTGGATTAACCCAACAATATCTGCAGAAACGATTAGATCAGAAAGAAAAAGAACCGAGAGGAATAGTTCTTGAAGTAAACGATGAAGTGGGTTTGGGACATTCGGCCAATATTATTTTAATTGATGGCAGTATCAAAAAAAGTGATAGTATTGTTGTGGCAAAACGAGATTCTGTAGTTGTTACAAAACCAAAAGCCATTCTTTTACCAAAACCCCTTGATGAGATGCGAGATCCTCGAGATAAATTCAAACCAGTTAGCCAAGTTGATGCTGCTGCAGGCCTAAAAATAGCGTCTCCGGATCTTGAGGGTGTCTTACCTGGAAGTACACTTTATGTGGCCTCAAATGATGATGATATAAAAAAATACACTAAATTAATCGAAGCAGAAATGAAATCAGTTTTTGTTGATACTGAAACTAATGGAATTATTCTAAAATGTGATACAATAGGCTCACTTGAGGCCGTAATTGAGATGCTCAGACGTTCTCAGGTACCTGTTGCAAAAGCCGATATTGGATCGGTCAATAGGCGGGATGTTATGCAGACAAGGGCAATAAAAGAAAATGACAGGCATCTTGGGGTAATTTTGGCATTTAATGTCAAGATACTACCAGATGCAAAAGAAGAATCTGAGAATAGTCATGTCCGTATCTTTGAAGACAAAATAATTTACAGTCTGATTGATAATTATAATGCATGGGTTGAAGAAGATACAGCGCATGAAGAGGACGCAATTTTTGAAGAATTTACTCCGATCACGAAATTTAGATTTCTAAAGGGATACGTCTTTAGGAATAATAATCCTGCCGTATTTGGAATTCAAATTGATGCAGGTGAACTACGACACAAAATCCCCTTTATGAATAAAGATGGAAAAAGTATCGGTAAAGTTCACCAGCTTCAACATCAGGGAAAAACTGTAACTTCTGCAAAAAAAGGACAAGAAGTTGCCTGCTCTGTTCAAGATATTACAATTGGAAGACAAATATTTGAAGAAGATATTTTTTACTCTTTTCCACCATCCCATGAAGCAAAACAACTTCTTGGTAAATTTGCACACAAGTTAAGTCCAGAGGAAACTGAAGTATTAAATGAAATAGTAAAGATTCAAAGAAAACGTGATGCGGCTTTTGCTTACTAAATTTGAAATTATTTTTTGGGAAGGATGAAAAATAAAAAATTGATTTTCTGATGTTTGAATATCTATTTGAAACTCTAAATTTAATCTAAAGTAATTCTTAGTCTAGTCCACTCTGCTAGAAACATAAATGAATCGAAGTCTTTATGACCATCCTTCCACCACTCTAGTCGATTTATGAGACATCTTGTTATTTTCTTGATTGTTTTTGGAGGATTTGTTGTCCTAACAGCGAATGCACAATACATGGGAAACATATCTAATATTCAACCAGAAGGGTCTTTTCCTTTGGAACACAGGACTGGGTCTATTCAACCGCTAGATTACCCCTTTGAGCTAAAATCGCAACAGTATGCAAACTTTCCAGCAGAAGATCTTTCCATACTATTTTTGGATGTTTTCGAGGATTCTAGATGTCCAATTGATGTCACATGTGTTTGGGAAGGCAGAATTGGTTTGAGGTTTGACATATCGACTGGTAATGGTGTAGAGATGACCATGGATACTTTTGGCAATAATATTACAAATGTGTTTGACAAATACCAAATTCAGTTAATCGATGTAAAACCATATCCTTCAAGTAGAAACACAATCAATATCGAAGATTACGTTGCAATTCTAAAAGTAACAAAAGATAACAGTATTTCAGATTCGGGGAATTTGGGTACCAAAATTCCATCACCACTAAAACAGTTCAGGTCTGGAATTCCAATAGAACAAATTCAATGCAGAGATGGGCTTGAACTTGTAATAAAAGCAAGCAATAGTTCGCCTGCATGTCTAAGGCCTCAAAGTATTGTGGTACTTTTGATACGAGGATGGGGCATGCAAGGAAATGAATTGATATTTGATATGAGTGCAGGACAGAGAGAAAGTTCCGTGCTGGTTAAGGAAATCTTTTCGGATCATATATCGGGGTTAAATTTTATGGAATACCCCGTGGCCAGAGATGAGGGGTTTCCAATATTACTACATGTGGGAGAAACTGCAAGTAATGGATGCACAGTAGAGATGACTCTTCTAAGGATTAATGATAAAACTGCAACGTTTCTAAAAAAAGAATATCCTGATAGACCTTGTCCTATCTGCCTTTCTGAAGATACTGTGATAGATACACCAAATGGTCCTGTAAATGTCATGAAGTTGAAAGAGGGGATGGATATTTTTACACAAGATGCACATGGAAACAAGTACATTGGAACAATACTTGCGACTGGAAAAACTACCGTGTCACCAGATCATAAGATGGTTCACATTGTTTTAACTGATGATAGAGATCTATATGGTTCTCCAAATCACCCAACAACAGAGGGAACGGTATTGGGAGAATTACAAGCTGGAGACAATCTTGATGGTTCTACGATAAAGTTTGCAGAAACTATTCAGTATAACGGAACATACACCTACGATATTCTTCCTTCAGGTTCCACTGGCTACTATTGGGCAAACAAAATTTTGATCAAAAGTACTTTGGACTGATTCTTTTTTCAGCTAAAGTCATGACATTATCACTTACATTATGATCTTAAACAATCTCCAACAAAACATAGCGTACAACATTACCTAGTTTTGTGTATTTTTTGTGCGCAAGAGTGGGGATTGTCTTTTTACTGAAAATCGATAAACTCGTTAACACCAAAATAATGAAGAATTGGACCAATTACCAGCGTTAGTTTTATCGATTATTTGGAATGCTTTTTGCAAATCATATGAATTCCCGGAGCTCCCACTGCTCCCATCATTTTATCAACTATTTGTCCTGATTTGAACATGATAAACGTAGGAATAGACTGTACACTGAATCTCATTGCGATGTTTTGATTTAGATCAACATTTACCCTGGCAAATTTTATTTGTGGATATTTATTTGATAGATTCTCAAATACCGGGTGCATCATCTTACACGGACCACACCATTCGGCCCAAAAATCAACAAGTGTAGGATTTTCTGCTGAAACTATTTGATCGAAATTAGATCCATCAAGATCTACAATTCTTGGTTGTACCTTTGGCTGATTATTTTGTCGCAGCATTTCTTCTAGTTTTCTTTGGTTAATTTTTTTAATTTCGGGATCTTCAGACAATACCGTAATAAGAGAAATTCTACTAAAAAATCTATATCCTTAGGTTCAGATCAACTAGAGTTTGTCGTTAAGTTTTTAAAAGATCTACTAAAAGTGGCTCGTATCTTTTAGATTTACAAAAGGGACATTCATCAATATATTTTTCAAAACTAACTGAGGTGTAAACAATTCCACAATCTCCACAAATTCTGAGATTTCTTGTCAGTTTTCCCATAATTTTTCTCCACAAAACATTGAGATTAAAACCTAACTAGTTTTGCCTTTTTTATACCATACAACATCATTGCAGGTGCTGCAATATACATTCCAATATTCAAAATTATCAAACTAATTCCATATCCTAAAATTTCATCTTCAGACTCTGCATAGTCTAAAATTGCCAAACTTGACATTAATGGAGTTAAACCAACCTTTACAGCTTCTTTAAACATTGGATTTTC
>DATKZR010000044.1:0-19833 GCA_035527875.1 Nitrosopumilaceae archaeon
CAAATCTGTAAAAAGCACAATGTTTTGTTTGTTTTAGATGAAATAGCGACTGGATTTGGGCGCTTAGGTTCCATGGTACAATATACAGAACAAAAAAGTATTCCAGATATTGTAGCATATGGCAAAATGCTTACCGGAGGATATCTGACAATGGCTGCAACTCTATCAAGCAAAAAAATCTATGATTCATTTTTAGGCGAATTTAATGAATGGAAACATCTTTTTCATGGACATACATATACTGGAAATCCTATTTCTGCAGCAGTTTCCCTTGAGAATCTAAAATTATATCAAAAAAATAATCTGATTAAGAAAATTCAAAAAACATCCAAAGTGTTTGAAAAGTATTATGATGAATTAGGAAAATTAGAATCGGTTGGAGATATACGTCACAAGGGAATGCTTATGGGAATAGAACTAGTTACAGACAAAAAGAAAAAAACCCCAATTCATCCAAAGAGATCAATAAACAAAATTTACTTTGAAATAGGTAAAAAACATGGAATTTATCTTCGAACTCTCGGAAATATAATCATGCTTGTACCCCCATTAGCCATTTCAGAAAATGACCTAGATTTACTCCTAATTCGAACCATTCAAACCATAAGATCCGCTCAGAAAAAAGTTCTTTGATTTTGTTAACCCATAAATCTTTCCAGGTTAACCTTTCCAGAAATCTTATTTAATGTAATTTTTCTCACACTCGTTGTGGACACAACTGAATTTATCAAAGAGTGTAAAGAAAATGTTTTGTCAGGAGTTGGTATTACATCAGAAGATGTCACCAAATTATTTGAAATTCCTGAGGAGAATATTGGAGAACTTGGAATTGCTGCAAACCAAATAACTCGTGAATTTAATGGAAATAAAGTAGATGTAGAACAACTAAACAATATTAAAAAGAATGCATGCAGTGAGAACTGTTCTTTTTGTGCCCAATCTGCATTTTTTGATACCGAAATTGAATCATATCAGTTACCAACTCCTCAAGAAGTTGTCACTAGAGCACAGAAAGCAAAAGATGAGGGCGCAGAATCATACTGTCTAGTAGCTGCATGGAGAGAACCATCTTCAAAAGATTTTGATAAAGTGTGCCATATTATAGAGCAAATAAATGACAAGGTAGGCATTAGTGTAGAGTGTAGTTTGGGATTTTTAACTGAACAACAAGCAAAAAAACTAAAAGAGCTTCATGTTAAACGATATAATCATAATTTAGAGACTGCAAAATCAAAGTTTTCTGAAATATGTACTACTCATACCTATGAAGATAGAATGAAAACTTTGCAAATTGCAAGAGATGCAGGGTTGGAGCTTTGTACCGGGGGAATTATTGGATTGGGGGAGACTAGAAAACAACGACTAGAGTTAGTTTTAGAGCTTGCGTCAATTTTTCCTGAAGAAGTAACAATCAATATACTAGTTCCTGTTCCTGGAACCCCCCTGGAATTACAAACCCCACTTGAAAAATCTGAGATAGTTCGCATGTTTTCAATTATCCGATTTTTGTTGCCAGAATCCGTAATTAAAATTTCAGGAGGTCGAGAAACCAACCTTGATGATTCAGGAGAAGAATTACTACAAAGTGGAGCAAATGGAATAATCACTTCAGGATATCTCACAATGGGTGGAAATGAGGCTGAAAAAGACCTTAAAATGATTAAAAAAATTGGCCTTGAAGTCTAGACTCGGGTTTGTAGATTCTGAGATTGAACAGATAAAACAAAATCATCTTTATAGAAAATTAAGATATGGCACTACAGAAGGGGGAATAATTAGAATTCAACACAAAAATCTAATAAATTTGTGTTCAAATGACTATCTCGGAATTCCCACCATTAACATGAAAATAAAACAAATGCAGTCAAGTTCAAGATTAGTGTCTGGAAATGATGAGTCCTACCAAAAATTAGAGAGAAAACTTGCTCGACATAAATCTCAGCAAACAAGCTTAATCTTTCCAACCGGATATATGGCAAATTTAGGCGCAATTTCTGCAATTGCAAAAAAGGGAGATTTGGTTTTAAGTGATGAATTAAATCATGCAAGTATAATTGAATCATGTAAACTGTCTGGAGCAAGGATTTCGATTTACAAACATAATAATATGGAAGATCTTCAACGTAAATTAAAACCAAAATACAAAAACAAATTTGTGATATCTGAAGGAATTTTTAGCATGGATGGAGATTTCTCAAAACTAAAAGAGATAACGGAAATTGCAAAAAAGACCGACACAACGACAATACTTGATGATGCACATGGAGACTTTGTTGTAGGAAAAGATGGAAAAGGTACAGGGAATTACTTTGGAGTTTCAAATAAAATTGATTTGTACATTAGTAGTTTAAGTAAAGGATTGGGATCCTTTGGTGGTTACGTATCTTCTCAAAAAAATGTAATTGATTTGTGTATTAACAAATCAAAATCCTTTATCTATACTTCTGCCCTTCCATCAGTTTTAGTAGAATATTCTTTGAGTCGATTTGAATCCAATAGGGAAAAATACCGAAAAAAATTACAAATCAATAAGAATTTACTGTTATCAGGACTAAAAGAAATTGGTTATCCAATTAATTCAAAGACCCACATTATTCCAATAATTATAGGTGATGAAAAAAATGCGATAGATTTTGGGAAATATTTATTCAAAAATGGTATATATGCACAACCAATACGATTTCCAACTGTTCCTAAAAGTAAAGCAAGATTGAGAATTTCTGTTACAGCATGGTTATCTCGCAAGGATATCGAAAATTCACTCGAGGTGTTTGAAAAGGCCTATAAGAAATTCATGAAATTCTAAATATTTTCATTTACCTCATAGTGTCAAATCCCACAAATGCAGGGGATCCAATAATTACTGCAATAGTAATGATTATGCCTAAAACTATGCCTACTAAAACAAACCGTTTGTTCATTAAAAAAAAATATTCGATCCCAGTTAAAAAGCAAATGAGTGGGAAGGAATCTGGACGAATCCTTTAATTGAAAAATTAAGACATTGGAATATGGCAGAAATTACTCTCGCCGTAGCCCTATTAGCAGGATTAGGATCCTTTGTTGCACCATGCATTTTACCCATGATTCCAGCATTTTTAGCCTATATTTCGGGATCCACACTAAGTGAATTAAATCAAAAAGGTGGCTCTCAAACGATTGTAGTTAACAGGACAAAAATTATTCTAAATACAGTATTTTTTGTTCTAGGTTTTTCTGTGGTATTTTCAACATTAGGGGTAATCATCAACAGCACATTAACAACCTCAACAGGTGATTTGATTGATGGATTCAATCAAGTAGGAGGCATTATTATAATTGGTTTCGGTGTTTTTTTGTTACTATCTTCAAAAATAACCAAATTAAACATTGAAAAAAAATTCATACCTAAAAGATCAAATGCCAGTTACCCATTATCATTTGTTTTTGGTTTAGCTTTTGCTGCAGGATGGACTCCTTGTGTTGGACCAATTTTAGGGACCATTCTAACACTTGCAGCAACAACTCCATCTGTTGCATTTAATCTCCTTCTTGTTTATTCATTAGGATTGGGAATTCCTTTTATTTTGATAGGAATATTTTTCTCAAGAGCAAGTAAAATTATCAAAGCAATGAGCAAGCATCTAAAATTTTACAACTTAATTTTAGGTGGATTCATCATAATTTTAGGAGTACTAGTATTTACAAACCAATTGGCATATATTGCAAATTTCCCCCTGCTTAACGAATTGTTATTAGGATGATAAAATGAAATCAGAAATTAAAATTGCCGTGATTTTAGGAGTGGGAATAGCAATAGCCGTTGGGGTAACAAGTGTTTTATTTTCCTCCCTTGATTCAGAATTTGAGTCTGCATCTATAATTGATAACAAAAATAATTCTACAAATCCGATAGACAAATCAAAATTCAAAATAGCTCCAGATTTGGTTGGGATAGCCCATTATCTAAATACAACACCAGAACAATTAACCTCAGAAATGAAGGGAAAAGTAGTACTTTATGATGTATGGACTTATAGTTGCATTAACTGTATCAGGACACTTCCCTACATTACAGCATGGAATGATAAATATTCAGACGAAGGATTGTTAATTATTGGAATTCACTCACCAGAATTTGAATTTGAAAAAGACAGAGAAAATGTAGAATTGGCAATAGCAAAACATGGAATAATTTATCCTGTGGTGATGGATAATGACTGGGAAACTTGGAAAGCTTTTGAGAATAGGTATTGGCCTAGAAAATATATTGCAGACCATGAAGGATACATTCGGTATGATCACATAGGTGAAGGAGCATATCAAGAAACAGAGAAAATTATTCAACAACTTTTAAAGGAAAGATCAGAATCACTTGGTATCCAAAAAGTATCTGCTGAAACTCTTGTAGACATTGAAGAGTTTAAACATTCTAATTTTAGAACCCCTGAGTTATATTTTGGATATAATCTTGCTCAGGGAAGAAATCAATTAGGTAGTGCTGAAGGATTTAATCAAGATAAAATTACCACATATAATGAACCAGATAATATTCAACTCCACAAATTTTACCCAGTTGGAAGCTGGACAAATCTTGAGGAAAGCATGAGATTGGAATCAAATTCAGGATCAATTAAGGTTCTATATCAGGCAAAAGAGGTAAACATCGTTACTGCAAACCAAGCAGAATTGGAGATCTTCCTGGACGGTGTTCCTTTAGATGAAAAATATGCTGGAGAAGACATTGAATCAGGAAATAAAATTACAGTGGTAGAGCCAGACCTATACAACATTATAAACAGTGAAAAGTTTGCAACTCATGAACTAGAAATAAAAATTAATCAAAAGGGATTTGAGATTTATTCATTTACCTTTGGATAAGGTGTAACTGAGGTTCCATGTAACTAGAGTTACAGACCCGTTAGGGACTAATTAGTTTAAACCACAATTTCAAAGGAAATGTTGGAGAAAGTACAGTTTGATTAGTAATTCATGGAACAAAAGTACCGAGGAGAGTTTATCACAGAAAATTAGGGGTAAAGTAAGACCAGATGAACCATTAAAGAACAAAATAGAGTTTGCTCAACGAAAATTACAGTTACAAATTACCAAATTAGAAGGAATTAACATAAAATTACAAAGAAAACATGATTCTATTTTTGAAAAAATTGTGGATGCACAAAAATCTCACAACAATGGTTACGCCAAAGCCTACGCAATAGAGCTGACTCAACTTAGGAAAATGAAAAATATGGTAAGTGGCGCCAAACTGTCAATGGAGCAGGTTCAACTTAGACTAGGTACAGTCTCAGAACTGGGAGATGTGGTGGTAACTCTAAGTCCTGCAATGTCGCTTATCAGAGGTCTAAGTTCCTCATTGAGTGGAATAATGCCTGAAGCAAATGCTTCAATGCAGGACTTGTCACAAATCTTGGGAGACGTTATGGCTGGTTCGTCAGTAAGTGGCAATAGTATGGTGGATACAGGATTTTCGGCGGACCCAGATACATTAGCAATTCTGGAGGAGGCACATTCAGTTATCGAAGGACAAACCAAAACGTCAATCCCCGAAGTGCCCAATAATCTCAAACATGAGATTATTCAGAGACGCCAGGCAGACATCTTATTGTAAGAAATCAGATGATCTTATTTGATTTCTTTTTAGCTTTTTGAATTAGAATTTTTTTAATTCTAGATATCGTAGGGTAGCTGTATCCTCTACGACGATAATTTGCAATCATCATCTTCCAGTTTTTTAATCGCCACTGAGCTTGCTCATATGTAACTGAATGTACTTCTTTTTGAATAATGCTTTTGCGTCCAACCTTTAAAGTTCCTGCATCTTTTGCAGACCATCGATTCCTTGCAAATTTTAATCCAGTTAGAATTTCACCAATGGGCATTTCTTTAAAGTACTCCTTCAATTTTTTAAGTTCGGCATCAGTAGGTTTTTGCGTTATAGGGAGTTCAATTAAGGGTTTTTTCATAAAATTATTAGAACCTGATAGTTTAAGAAATTCTTGCTAAACTAGAATTTACTAAAATAAAGAAAAATTGATATCAAATAAATGATTTAACAGCCTAAAAAATCAAGATTTGAATTTTTACAAAGGGTATTGTACATTCCGAATGCCAAAATTATTGCAGAAAAGACAGCTAAAGGAATAAGAATGAAGACTTTAGTTTTTAGGCCCATAAGAAAAACTTAGTTATTTACTATAAATTTGTCACAGTCTTATGCCAAAAATTACTGTGACAGTAATGAATAAAAAAAGACAGGTATAATTCATGCATAAAATTGACCTAGTTTAGAGCATTTTTTAGAGAGATTATCTTTTTGGGAAGAATTTGAAATTATTTTAAGGTGTTACAACTGTTTCTAACATTTATGACAGATTTTGTTCAAATTGAACATGCATTTATTATAATAAATTTTAGGTCAAAATAAAACCTGTGAAAGTACTCCAAATTGACGATTCTCCGCAAATATGTGAGATGTATGCAGATATGTTTACTGCATATAGTGATTCAATCGAAAGTGTCAATGATGGAAAAGCGGGTTTAGAACTTGTGGTCAAAAAGGAATTTGATTTAATCCTACTTGATATACGTATGCCAAAATATAGTGGGATAGATTTTCTTAAGGATTTAAAAAAACGAAGACCCTCAGAATTAAAAAAAATAGTTGTTACAAGTTTGCTACAATTTGACCAGACTCAGGTTAAAGAATTAATGGAATTTGGAATTCATTCAGTGGAGAATAAACCTTCAACCTTTCCACAGATAGAATCGTTGCAAAAAATTGTATCCAAAAATAGAGCAGGGAAAAAATTATCATCCATACGAATTCTAATAATTGATGTTCAACCCGAGACTACAAAAAAGATCTCAGAGTTTTTCAGATCCAAGAGTTTTCAAACTATAGTTACAAACGACCCATATAGGGGATTAAAGTATATTCAAGAGGAAGAGTTTGATATTATTCTTTTGGATATGTACATGCCAGATTTTAGCGGATTGCAAATTATTAAAATGCTAGCTACCGATGAAATACTTCAAGATCAAAATATTTTTATTTTACCTACAGTTTTTGGCCATAATAACCAGATTAAGGAATTGATAAAAAAAGATGGCATCAATGGCTTTTTGGAAAAATCAATGGATAATGATGAAATTTTGAAAACAATTACAAAGGATTTCAACTTGCAAAAAATAAACAATTCTTAAATTATCTAACTTTAGCACAACTTTCTGGGTAAAATGTAATAGGATCAAACTAAATTAATAATTCCGTTACATGGAACTTCAAAATTTATCTCAATTCATTCTAAATTCTTTTTAAATAAATAAATTGAAGAACCAAGTCCTTTATTCAATAATAATTGTAAAAGTTCCTCTTGATTTTGGATCCTGTAACAATGCGACCATTTCTCTTGGTAAAAGATAAGAGGACTTATCACACTTTATGGAAAGCGTTCTTGGGCATTTGAAATCACTTTTTCTAATTACTATATCTTCAGTGTGTGTGAGAGTTAAATCCTCATTTCCACTACCATTAACAATAAATTCATGATCTGCCACCTTGATTAAGAATTGAACCTTTGATTTTGGATTTTGAAGTTTTTCTTTAAGCGACCTTGGGAGATCCGAACAACCATGAGATGCATTCACTCCAATTATACAATCCCCTTTTGGAGTTAGTTCAGAATCCTTTGTGATTTCAATCGTTTTTTTGTGATTAGATCTTATATTTTTATGGCCAGAAAATTTAATCTCGAATCTCACGCGAAAACAGATAGGCTAGACTTAAATTAATCTTCCAAAGCATTCAAATCAAAATGCTTCCTGCACAACAAGGTTATGATAGAGCAATTACTGTTTTCTCTCCAGATGGCAGACTATACCAGGTAGAATATGCCATAGAGACTGTAAGAAGAGGCACAATAGCTGTAGGCATAAAAAGTAAGGAGGGAATTGTTATTGCAGTTGAAGAAAAACCAAGAAAATTGCAAATTTCAGATGTTGCTCAAAAGATATTTCAGATAGATGATCATGTAGGAGTGGCTGCAGCAGGATACATTCCGGATGCTAGAAGTCAGGTAGATAACGCAAGATTCTTTTCTCAAAGTAACCAGTTAGTATATGATGAAGCAGTAGAAGTTGAGACCATTGCCAAACATTTAGCAGATCAATCTCAACAATATACTCAATATGCAGGAGTTAGACCATTTGGTGTTTCGTTGATTTTAGGTGGAGTTGTAAATAAAAAACCGGAGGTCTATCTAACTGATCCAAGTGGAACATACATATCATATGATGCTATTGCGATCGGTTCAGGTTCTGATCAAGTAACTGACTTTTTAGAAAAATCATACAAAAATGATTTATCCCTAGATGATGCATCTGCATTGGCAGTGGCATCCATTTATTTGTCAAGTGAGGATAAAGAAGGAACCAGTCATATTAGAATGGCTCAAATTAAAACAGAAACGGGTTTATTTGAACTTGTTTCTGGAGAGAAAATTGAAAGTTTTGCCAAAACAGCAAAACTAAGATTTCCACATGAGGAAAAATAATCGATATGTTTTCGTTGTAGATAATAAAATTGAACCTATCCATTGCAATTCCAGATTCATCTCTTTCGGATGAAACTTTGAAAGTTGACAAAACTAGTAAAATTTCAGAGATTGCAAGAGCTTGTGCTATTTTTAAGATAAATACAATATACATCTACCACGATGGTGACAATAAAGAAGATAGAAATTTGATGTTACTCATATTGAAATATTTAGATACTCCTCAATTTTTGCGCAAACGATTATTTCCCAAAATGAATGAGTTAAAATTTGCAGGAGTTTTGCATCCATTAAAAATTCCAAGTCACAATACCCCAGCAGATGCAAAAAAAATCAAAAAGGGAGATGTAAGAGAAGGAATTATAGTCAGTTTCAAAGGAAGAAAATTTGTAGATGTTGGAATTAATCAACTTGTACAATATTTTGGACATGAAAATATCGGAAAGAGAACTACTGTGCAGTTCAAAGTTGGGCATCCTAACTTTGAAGTAAAACCAATTACAAAAGAGGAAGCTCCTGCATATTGGGGATTTGATATTAAAGAAAGAGCAAATCTTTTTTCATTAATTTCTGAATGGAAGGGGTTAACTATCATAACATCAAAGAAGGGGAAAATAATAACAAAAGAGCAAATTTCAAAATATACGAGCTCAACTAACCCAATCTTAGTGGTCTTTGGCTCTCCTGAGAAAGGAATTCACCAAATTCTTGGTGGTAAAATGAATAATCTTCAAAATTCAAAGACTTTGAATTTTTTTCCCAATCAGGCAACAGAAACTGTACGATTAGAAGAGGCCTTACTTGGAACATTGTCAATAATTAATGCATTTAGTACAGGATAAAAAAATTAAACAATGCCAGAAAAAAAGAATTTTCTAATTCTAGCAATAGGGATTGGAGTGATCGGAGTAATTATTGGAGGTATAACGCTCTGGAATATGATTAATGAGGTTTTGAATCAATGAGATTTATCTACGATGTCGTTAACCATATTAATTTTTTAGGTTAACGATATTCTAACATGGTTTATTAGACGGTTATCGATGATTTCGTTTTATCCATGGGACATAGAAAACACAGTCAGCCACGTAGAGGAAGTATGGCATATTCGCCAAGAGGCCGTGCTAAAAGTATGGAGGCAAGAATTCGCGCTTGGCCAGAGATTAATTCTGAAGAGCCAAAGATCTTAGCTCATTGTGGTTTTAAGGCGGGCTGCGTACAGATAGTAAGTATTGATGATCGTGACAAAACCCCTAATGCTGGAAAACAACTTGTGAGTCTTGGGACAGTTCTTGTAACTCCACCTGTAACAATATTGGGAATTAGAGGATACTCAAAAGACGTAGATGGGGAACACGCTGAATTTGATGTCTATGCAAAAGATCTTCCAAAAAATATTGCAAAAGAAATTACACTAAAAAGTAAAGAAGGAGCGATTGACGAGGCAGAAAAACACCTCAAGAAAATTAAAAAAATTTTTGCTGTTGTCGCAGTATCGCCACGTGCAGCTGGGTTAGAACAGAAAAAACCATACATATTTGAAGCATTAGTTAACGGAGGCGATATTCAAAAACAATTTACACATGTTAAGGAGTTGTTAGGAAAAGAAATTAAAATTGATCAAATTTTTGAAACTGGTTCAACTGTAGATGTTGCCGCAATCACAAAAGGTAAAGGATGGCAAGGAGTCATTCATAGATGGGGGGTAAAGAGGAAACAACACAAATCAAGAAAAACAGTTAGAGAGGTGGGTTCTCTTGGTCCAATTTCACCTCAATCTGTCATGTACACAGTACCAAGAGCCGGCCAAATGGGATTCCATCAAAGAACTGAATACGATAAACGAATTATGATAATGGGTAATACTGGCGACGATAACCTCAAAATAAATCCTGATGGAGGATACAAACACTTTGGTTTAGTTAAAGGAGATTTTATTGTTTTAAAAGGATCAGTTCCAGGAACCTATAAAAGATTGATCAAACTAAGGAAGCAAATTAGAAACGAACCAGCTAAAATATCAAAACCAAATATTTTGGAGGTAGTAATATGATCAAAATAACTTCTTTGACACTTACAGGGGATAAAGAAGATGAAATTGAATTGCCATTAATTTTTTCAACACCATTTAGAAGAGATTTAATCCATAAGGCGTGGACTAATCTAAACTCGCATAAATTTCAAAGACAAGGAAGACATCCAACTGCAGGAATGGATGTTGTGGCTGATTCAAACAACCCACCAACTGGTCAAGGTATTGCACGTATTGCCAGAATGAGAGGTGGTGGTGGCGGTAGACAAGGTCAAGCAGGTGAAGTCGCATCTACTAGAGGTGGAAGGCAAGCACATCCACCAAATGTAAACAAAGTAATTTACAAAAAATTAAACAAAAAAGAAAACAAGTTAGCATTATGTTCTGCAATTGCAGCAACTGCCTCAAAAGAGCAAGTGCAATTAAGAGGGCATAAAGTAGACGACATTGAGTCATTTCCAATTATAGTATCAAATGATTTGGAATCCATTTCTAAAGCAAGTGAAATTTCCAAAGTTTTAGAATCTCTAAAACTTACAAAAGATGTCGAAAGACTACAATCAAGAAAACCACGAAGTGGTCAAACGGCACTTAGAGGAAGAGGTAAAAAAATTGGTAAGAGTGTTTTGTTTGTCACAAGAGATTCTGAGAAAATTATCAAAGCGTGTGGTTCAATACCTGGTGTTGAGGCAAGATCAGTTAAAGATTTGAGCGTTTTAGATTTATCGCCAGGTTCAGATCCAATTAGGTTGACAGTGTATACTAAAGCTGCAATAGAAGATATTGCAAAAATAAAATCAACGCACCTAAATTTGATGGAGAAAACAAAATGAACGTAGATCAAGCCAACAGGATCATTTTGAAGCCATATATCACTGAAAAAACATTTGCGATGGTAGAAAATGAAAGTAAGATTTGCTTTATTGTAGAACGACAAGCAAGTAAACCACAAATTGCTGAAGCGGTCAACACACTTTACAAACAAAAAGTAATTAATGTAAACACTGCAAGAACGATTTACGGTAAGAAAGCATTTGTTCAATTTGAGACAATAGAAAAAGCTAGAGATCTGGCCACAAAGATAGGAATGCTATAATATGGACCATAAAGCCTCAAAATCACGGACACAGGAGAAGAAAAATGGTTAAAGAATTTTTATACAGAGGGTTATCAAAAGAGGATTTAGATAATACCTCACTTGAAAAGTTGTTTCAATTATTCAACTCAAGACAAAGAAGGTCCCTTACACGTGGAATTACAGACGGAAAAAGAAAATTAATTGAAGAAATAAAATCTGCCAAAGCAGGAAAATTAAAAAATCCCATCAAAACCCATCTTCGGGATTTGATTGTTCTTCCTTACATGGTGGGTATTACAGTAAATGTTTTCTCGGGTAAAGAATTTGTTCCAGTAGTCATTAAAACTGAGATGGTAGGGCATTACCTTGGAGAATACGTAATTACCAACAAAAGAGTAAGCCATGGTGCCCCAGGTGTTGGAGCTTCAAGATCCAGTCTCTACGTGCCACTAAAGTGATTATTATGGGAAGATTTGATTATGCATTTCAAAATTATGATGCAACTAAGCATGTTCGCTCTTCTCTAAGAGAAAAAGATATTTCGCATAAACATGCAAGAGAGATTGCAGTTGCAATCAAAGGACTATCAATTGAGAAAGCGAGAGACTATTTACAAGCCGTCATAAACAAAAAAAGAGCTATTGCCTTTGGCAGATACAAAAACCAAGTAGGTCACAGATCAGATCCTGGAATGATGTCAGGACGATATCCACAAAAATCAGCGAAAGAGTTTATCAAAGTTTTAGATAATTTGGAATCAAATGCAGAATACAAGGGAATGGATTTGGACAGATTAAAAATTATCAATGCAACTGTTCACAAGGGAGTTCTTGTAAAGAGATTTACTCCAAGAGCAATGGGACGAGCAACTCCAAAGAATAACGTTCTAACACATGTAGAGTTGGTGGCTCAGGAGATTTAAATTGTCATCAATAAAAAACGTAATCAAAGATAATTACAACATGATGCTTCTCAAAGATTATCTACGAGAAGCAATTAAAGACGCAGGCTTTTCTCATGCAGAAATTTCAAAAACTCCAACTGGAACACGAGTGGCGCTTCATGTTACACGGCCAGGAATTGTTATTGGTAGAAAAGGGTCAGGAATCAGAGAATTGACTGAAAAACTTACAACAGACTTTGGATTGAAAAATCCACAAATTTCAGTAAACGAGATTGAAAAGCCAGAATTGTCTCCTAGCGTCATGTGTAATAGAATGGCATCCCATCTTGAGCGCGGTACTGCTTTTAGAAGAGCGACAATGTGGACATTAAAACAAATAATGGAAGGTGGAGCAATGGGAGTTCAAATTACAATTTCTGGAAAACTAAGAGGAGATCGTTCAGCCTTTGAGAAACATACAGCAGGGATTTTACCTAGAGCTGGACACCATGCAGAAGTAATCGTTGCCGAAGATATTGCGCACGTCAGCACTGCAATGGGTTCAATTGGAATAAGAATTAGAATTGCAAGAAAAGATAAATTTGTTCCAGAATTTGAATTAAAGAAAGAGAAAGAACAAAAAGAAAAACCAACCCCAGTCAAAGTAGAAGAAGTACAAATTGAAGATGTTAAAGTCGAAATTATCAAGATTGAAGGAAAGAAAGATACAGCAAAATCAGAAACAGAAGTAATAGAAATAGAAGAGAAGAAAATGGAATCAATAGAGACACTTGAAGAAGAAGAGGCGAAATTAAAGTAATGACTAGAATAAGTATGAAAACTGTGAGGGCTTTAAATCAAAAAGATCTTAAAAGTAAAATTCAAGAAACTAGGAGTGAGCTCGGAAAATTAAGAGTCGATGGCTCTAAAGGAACACTGCGAAAGGAGAGCGGTAAGATAAAAGCCCTAAGACATGACATTGCAAGAATGCTTACAAGTTTAAACGAGATGAAAAATAAATGATAACGGTTGACAATATTACCAAACATGAGTTTATCGGATTAAAAACTCAGATTACAGATTCTACAAACTCTCAAATCATAGGGTTAAATGGAACGATAATTAATGAAACAAAATCCATGTTTGGCTTGAAAACAGAAAAAGGGATAAAATTAATTCCAAAATCTACCAATAGCTGGACATTTAAGGTAAATAAACAACAGATCACAATAGATGGCGCTTCAATTCAAAAAAGGTCATTTGATAGAATAGGAGGAAAAGCATGACTCAAAATATAGGATTAGATGTAAAGACACCAAAAAAAGAATGTGATGATATTCATTGCCCATTCCATGGCCGCCTTTCAATTCGTGGAAAATTATTTGACGGTAAAGTAACAGGCGATAAAGCGAAACAAACTATCACGCTACAAAAAGAAGCACACGTATACTTTAGTAAATATAAAAGATATGCAAGAAGCACAAACACAATCCATGCACATGTTCCTGAATGTATCGATGTTTCATTAGGAGATCATGTATTGACTGCTGAATGCAGACCAATTGCAAAATCAGTTTCTTATGTTGTAGTGGAGGTCAAAGTATAATGGCAAAACAAGCAGGTAAAGGAGTTGCAGAATTCCGTCCGTATGTGACAAGAGTGATTCCTGTGGGTGCAAACATTGTGTGTGCCGATAATACTGGAGCTAAAATTTTGGAGGTAATCAATGTAACAAAGTACAAGACAAGAGTGTCAAGACTTCCTGCAGGAGGAGTAGGTGACTTTTGCAATGTTGTCGTAAAAAAAGGACCAGCAGAACTAAGAAAGCAAGTTTATGGCGCAGTAATTATCCGACAAAAATATGCAGTTAGGAGATTAAACGGAGTTAGGGTTTGTTTTGAAGACAATGCTGCAGTTTTGATAACTCCAGAGGGAGAAGTGAAGGGGACAGACATTAAGGGACCAGTAGCAGCTGAAGCTTCGGAGAAATGGCCAAGAGTAGCTAACTTGGCATCAATGGTGGTATAAAATGAAACCATCAAAATCTAGAAACCAGTTGATTTATCAGGCATCGCACGTTACTAAAAGTAAGCAGATCTCAAGTCCTCTATCAAAAGACCTTCAAAAGAAATACACCAAAAAAAGTGTTCGCGTGGTGCAAGGAGATAGCATAAAAATTGTAAGAGGAGAGTTCAAAGGAGTGGATGGAAAAATCGGTAAAATTTCCGTTCAAAAAAGTAGTTTAGCGATAGAAGGTGTAAAAAAAGAAAAAACCAAAGGAGATAAGTTCGATGTATATGTTCATTCTTCAAACGTTATAGTTACTGGTCTTAATTCTGATGACAAATGGAGAATCTCAAGATTAGAAGGAAAAAAGCCAACTTCCCAGAAAAAAGAGTCTTCAAGCAAAGAAACAAAGGTAGAAAAACCCAAAGTAAAGGAAATTGAGAAAAAAGAGTCTTCAAGCAAAGAAACAAAGGTAGAAAAACCCAAAGTAAAGGAAGATGAAGAATAATGGTAAGTATAGCTGGAAGTAAAAAACTCAAAAGACAAATGGCGCCTCAATTTTGGGGAATTAATCGAAAAAATAAGAGATTTGTAATTACGGTTAGACCAGGACCACATAGAAAAGAATTTTCAATCCCAAGTGCAGTTTTTCTCAGAGACACATTAAAAATTGTAAATACACTTAGAGAAGCAAAGGCTGCAATATACGACGGAAAAGTAAAGATTGATGGAATTGTTAGGAAATCACTTCATCAGGGAATAGGTTTGATGGATGTTGTAGAACTACAAGATGTATCAGATGTTTACAGACTTGTTCCAACCGATGGAAAAATTTTGAAACCAGTAAAAATTAACGAATCTGAAAAAACAAAAAAAATTATCAGAGTTACAAGTAAGACTACAATAAAAAATGGAAAAACGCAAATAGGATTTCACGATGGGCGCTCTTTGATTTCCGATATCCAAGTCAATGTAGGGGATAGTTGTTTAATTCAAATTCCTGATCTAAAAATTCTTGAAGTGTTAAAATTAGAAAAAGATGCACATGTACTAGTTACAAGTGGAGTTAACGCTGGCAAAATAGGAAAAATAGAAACAATTGAAGAAGGAACATTCAGTCTTCCAAAAAGAATTCTTTTAGATCTTGAGGAAAGGAAGATCGAAATTCCATCAGATGTTGTAATTGTAATTGGAAAAGAGGAGCCAGTTATACAAATAAAGTGATAGTATGTCTCAAACTCAAGAAAATCCAATGAAAAAAATTTCTTTAGAGAAGGTTGTCCTAAATATGGGATTAGGAAGATCTGGAGACATAATTGAAATTGCAAAAAATGCTCTCGAGCAGATTTCAGGTAAAAGACCAAACGCAAGGGAGGCAAAAGAAACACAAAGAGATTGGGGTATAAGAAAAGGAGAACCCATAGGAGTGGCAATTACAATACGAGGAGGAGAAGCCATAGCATTGCTAAAACGTCTTTTTGAAGCAAAAGGAAATCAAGTTAAACAAAAATCGTTTGATAATTTTGGGAATTATTCATTTGGAATAAACGAGCACATTGATATTCCTGGAGTAAAGTATGATCCAAAAATTGGGATTTTAGGCTTGGGAATATCTGTTGCATTAACAAGACCAGGATATGGAATTAGAACTAGAAGTAAACACAAAGCAAGGGTAGGGAAAAACCACATAATAAGATCTGAAGAAGCAAAAGATTATCTAATCAAAGAGTTTGGAGTGACCGTAGTATAATGGCTAAAGACAGATCCTATGAATTTACCGGAAGAAAGAAACATGATTTTGGTAGAGGTTCGAGATGGTGTAAACGCTGTGGAGACTATACTGCAGTTATTCAAAAATATGATTTAATGTTATGTAGACGATGTTTCAGAGAAGTGGCAGTGTCTTTAGGATTTAGGAAAAATCAGTGATTAAAAATGCCAGCAACAAACATTTTAGCAAATTTATTTGTAACAATTTACAATAATGAAGCTAGAAGAAATAAAGATTGTATAATACTACCAACTTCAAAATTAGGAATTGAAGTGTTGAAGTCCCTACAAAAACATGGATACATTGGAGAATTTGAACACATTGATGATAAAAGAGGAGGGAAATTTAAAATAAAATTATTGGCAAAAATTACAAAATGTGGAGCAATTTCTCCACGATTCAAGGTAAAAAAAGACGCTTACAACTCTTGGGAACAACAATATTTACCAGCATATAATAGAGGAATGCTAGTTGTTACCACGAATCAAGGTGTAATGTCTCACCAAGAGGCGATTTCAAAAGAAATTGGAGGATTTTTGATAGGCTATGTCTACTAAACCGGATCAATTCCAAGAGATTATGGAAATTCCAGAAGGAATTAACGTTACCATCAAAAAACACATGTTGCAGTTTCAAGGCCCACTAGGAAAAACCTTCAAAAGTATTAGAAAAATACCTGTAAATGTTGAAATCACCGATGGTAAATTAACCATCCAAGCTCATGGAAAAAGAAAAAAAGATTATTCAATATTACATACTGTACGTTCATTAATTCGAAACATTTTTGAGGGATTAATAGAGGGGTATACAATTAAAATGAAAGTTGTTTATGCACACTTTCCAGTTACTGTTAAAGTTCAAAATAAAATCATTTCAATAGAAAACTTTCAAGGAGAAAGGGCTCCAAGAACAACAATTATTGTTGGCAATACCAAAGTAGTGCCCAAAGGAGAAGATGTTATTTTAACTGGTGAAGTTTGGACAGATATTACTCAAACTGCTGCAAACATTGAATTGAAAACCAAAGTAAAAAACAAAGATCATAGAGTTTTCTTAGATGGAATTTACGTCTATGAAAAGAAAAAAGGAATTGAAAAATAAAATTTAAAGTACTGAGAAAATATTATTCATGACTTTAGACTCGGAATTCAAGCAACAAACTACAAAACTGATAGAAGAGACACTGGAGTTATACAAATCTGCTGGGGCATCCCCAAGATTAGGAGAGATTTGGGATTGTAAAAGTGTAGGAGATTTCTTGTGTGGTTTTTTTGTAGGAGAAATGGTAGGATCTGCATTAAGTGCTTTTCAGATTGTTCATAAAAGAGAACCCACAGGTAAGGAGCATCTGGAAATCATCGAACTTGTAGAAAATTACTCTAAAGAAATCAAAGACTTTTTTGCAAAATTCAAATAAGATGATTTAGCCTTGGTCTAAATGGAATCGTAGCAAGGATTAAATCACTTTTACCAAGGTACAAACATGTTGCCGCCCTAGCTCAGCGTGGTAGAGCATCCGACTGTTAATCGGACGGTCGCCAGTTCAAGTCTGGTGGGCGGCGCTTAATATTTCTAAATTCGAATTTTGAAATAAATTATCAAATTGTCCAAAATAGAATTGATAATAGTTCTAAATTCGAGTTTAGAAACATAGATCGATTGCAACAATTTAGTGCACTCAATTAGACTAGATAGATCTAATAGATGATCGCATATTATATAGAATGCAGGAGGATTACATTGGCCAGAATTAAAAGGGCTAATAGGTATTGCGTGGATTGTGGCGCCAGGCTAGTTTATTATCCAAGATTGTCAAATCCTAAAGCCCCAAATGAGCACAGGGTATTGGTATACGCGTGTCCCGATTGTACAGAAGATTTTGACAAACCAAAAATGTTTTCGATTAAAAGAAACCAAGTTGAAGACCCTCTTGAAACGGTAGAAATAGAAATTACACAAATACAGAAAAAAACAGTAACGTAAAATAAGAATACATTTTATTGCCGATTTTAATAAAAAATTCAATGTATCCAGAAAGACCAAGAAGTAACTTTTGGTTCCTATTGCCCATTTTTCTAGGATTGATTGGAGGAATTATTGCCTATTTTGTATTACGACAAGATGACCCCAAAAAAGCGAAAAACTGTCTTTATCTTGGTATTGTTCTTGCAATAATTGGAATTATGATAAATATTTTTGTCCTTACGCAGATTCCTGAACTTGAGCAGAGTTTCAACATTAACACTTAGTGAAATTTGGCCATATCTCAATAATGTGAAGAATTCCCCTTACAGATATTGAATATTTCTAAATTCGAGTTTAGAAATATGGTAAATTTAGCGCAGTAAACCACCATTTGATTTAGAGTCATATAGGACTAGTTAGCATGTTTTATCATGAGTGATTATAAAATGAGAGATAATGTGGAAAGATGGCTAACTCATGAGTCTCATTCATTTGAATTTATAAAAAACCCCGAAAATTCATTTCATGTTTTAGTGAAGCATGCAGGTCTAACTGGCGTCCCTATCGAAATATTTGAACCAAAAAATCAGACAGGTGTTATTGTAGTAGGATCTAAAGTGGAAATGAAGAATAATCAGATTGCACGATTTTTAGGATTTAGTCCTGAGGAAAAAGAAAAATTTGAGAAAAAAGTAGGAGACTATTGTTATTCTCTGCAGGCCATTCACAAACTCATTGAGGAGGATGGAAAACAGAAAATTGGTGTTTATGCAGTACTTGACGGTAAAGTAGATGTTAATCAACAAGTTCTTTTTGATGTAATAAACAGGGTTTCAGAAATGCATGAAAAAACCGCTCGATTTCTTTTAAAGACTTTTTAAAAAATAGTTGATTTATCATCCTCAAGCACCTTGCGTGTTCACAACAATAAACATACAGATTATAACCTGCCAAGTGGGTATGAAATTATAATATGGAGGATTACTAATTGGCCGTTGGAGACGATATACAAGAGGGTATTTCAGGTGCCGGTGAAGAAGGAGTTGAAGCAATATCTAAGTCCAAAGGTTTCGAGGATATTCCTGGATACACTGAGGAAAAACAAACTATTGTTGATGAGGACCAAATCAATCAACAATTTGACCCCATAAATAATTTTCTGGATCAATTAAGAGATGGTGGAGAGTGGGTGTTTAGCATGATTGTAGAATTTTTCAGTAATTTATTTTGAAATTTAGGATAGGATCCCCTGTTAAGTTCCAAAGTTTTCACAAAAACCCCCCTGATATATTCAAAAGATACATCGATTAATCAAAGTTTAACCGAAAAGTTATTCCAAAAAAAATTATTTTTTGAATTTTAACAATTTTAAAATTGATTAGAAAAATACGGTTTTACGCACAAGAGCTAAACCCCCCAGTAAATTTAGTCGTAATAGGCATAATGCCATTTTATTGAAAATGGTGATTTTTAGGGGGGGTTTAACACTCATGCCTAACTGTGGCAGGCAACCACAAAACCACCTAGATGTCCCAGCTAAAG
>DATKZR010000045.1:0-9609 GCA_035527875.1 Nitrosopumilaceae archaeon
TATCAAAGATATTTTAATTTCCTCTAAAACCATTTGTAAAACATGGGTTATTTTGTATTACACTGTATTGCTACTGATATATCTACAACTTTCACGTATTAATTTTAAATGAAAGAGTATGATTTTGAGAAATCTTTTCAATCTGTACTAAATAACAAATCAATTCGCTTTACAGGTGTGATTGACAATATGGGAAATCTCATTTCAGGTGGGTTCAAAAATAATGTTCATTCTTTAATGCCTGACAAAAATTCACGAATAATGTGTACAAATCACACACTAGATTATGCAGTGAAAAATTATTTTGATGAATATTTGGGGATAGAGTCCTGATTTGAATATTTATTATAATCAGGTAATTCGATGTGTGAAATGCAGTAAGTGTATTGGAGAGTTAGATTATGATGCAAAAGTCATACTTTCTATGTGTGGTCAATGCGATGATCCAAGACCTGATGAACGAGATCTAGTATCAAACAAATTACAAATTATGCTGTACTGCAAACAACCTAAAAAATGGCACATCTCATGCGACAAAGGTTCAAGTGGAAATGGCAAACTAACCTCTAAATTTTCCACATGAATTACCCCCTAGTGTTTAGAAAAAATATTTTATCGATAAAGGAAATTGAATTAATTGGTTGATGATTATGACAATTATAATAATGTCAATTTTGTATTTGAAAAAACTGTAGGACATGACGAATTTATTATTCTTGAAAATCTAATTTTAGAATAACACTGCTTGAAATTATTATTAAGCTCTCTAGACTTTATGCATTAACTCGAAGACAATTATTTTCTTATCATCTAGGAAAGGCGAAAACGTATGATGCTCAAATTTCTGTCAATTGAGTTTAAAAAAGAAGTCATGACCTAAATCTTGATTACATATTTTGTATTACACTGTGTTGCTACTATTTTATTAAGTGAAAATCCTAAATTATTTCAATATGACAAATGGAAAAAAGAATAAAATTCTAGTTCAATTACCACGACATAAAATGAGATATTATTCAATATTTGGTGTTGGTATTCTGACAATAATCTTCTTTTCATTGGTTTTCTAAATACCATGGATCAAAAATTTTTGTTTTTTAAAAATTTTAATCATGAAATTTCCTTTAACAAGATTAAGGAGATTTGCAAATAATGGAGAAATTAAAATTTTCTGAAATAAACGACCTCGAAAAAACTTGTAATTTATTTCTAGAATATGAAAATATAACATTTATTGGTGTGATAAACAAATTAGGGAATTTAATTGCAGGAGGTTTCAGGAAAGATGCTATACCAATTGGAACTGAAGAAATACGCAAAATGATGTACATGCAGTTAAAGCTAGATCTTGTCATGCGGCAAGACTACGATGAACTATATGGTCCGGTGGAATATGTTGTTTCAAAAAGGAGAGATGCCGAAAAAATATCTATACCTATTGGTGATTATATGATTCTAATAATTGCTGAACTATATTTTGACAGTGGTTCCGAAATTAAAGATATTATATCTATCTTCAATACTCATTTGTCCAAGAACTCATAATCGACCCTCTTCATATAATCTTTGGAGATTAGTACTTGACAGCTAAAGTCTTTTTTATTCAAATAATACTTGGAGTAAAAAAATTTCTTGCTGCCAAATAAATGGCGGAATTATCTCTCAGAATAATACTATCAATAGTTATGGGCAAATTTTTAGCTGAAATTTTTACATCTGTTGTATATTTGACTATTCTAGTTATGGTATCTTTAACTGCAAATTTGGGGGGGGGCCTAGTTAGCTAAAAATAGAATGAGAAGAGGAGTCCGTTCTTGATATGGATGATTAGTCATTTTCGAGCCTTTACTTTGGTCTATTGTTTCTCATTACCAATAATCAAAATTGGACATGACACATGTTCTAGAATTTTCCTGGTATTGCTTCCCAAATTAAGAAATGTTTTATCGTCTGAATCCTTCTTTTTTGCCATGACAATCAAATCAACAGGATTATCATTATAAAATCTCAATATTTCATCATCAGGATTTCCATGTGTAATTCGAGTAACTGTATCTACTTTTTCATTTTTACATTTTAACGCACGCTCCTCCATTTTTCTATAAAGTAATTTTTTAAAACTACGAGGAGCAAATTGCAAGTCACTAACCATTTGATTTTGTTTTGAATCCATTATGAGATCCATTGGAATGGATACTGGTTCTAAAACACTTAAAATGGTAATTTTACTACCGCAGATTTTTGCAATATCAACCGCTTTTTCAAGTGCGATATCTCCTGATTTTGTACCTGCATGAGGTACCAAGATATTTTTGTAGTTGAGCATTTTCAAATACCACCTAGGTAAGATTTGAAAAAAACACTTTTCTTTTTTATTGCCGATTCACAACTTATGTTAATCGTAGGTATTGACACAAACATATTTTTTGTTAGTGGTTTTTTATATAATTCTTTTACTATGATAGAAAACAGGGGTAGAAAGTTATCAAAAGCATGGCAGAGAACCACTTCTCCCACTGCATTTGGGTTTCTACCTCTATTGGATATCATGTAAGATGTATGTAAAAAAACTAATAAAAAGTAGTAGCAATACAACGTAATACAACTTGATGCTGTTTAAACAGCAAGAATGTCCATCTATTCTATTACCAATTTTTTATAAAATGTGAATGTCTAGGGTTAGGCATGGATAGTTTTAACAAATTAATTTTCTATATGTAAAATGAGATATCTTTTTTATTTAAGCTAATTAACTAATCAATGTGAAAGAGAAAGTAAAATTAGAAGATAAAACAAAAACTGTTTCATTTAGATTATCTTCGGCTTTAATTGAAGAATTAAAACAAGAAGCTGGAATTGAAAAGATCAACTTTAATGGTTTAATTTCAAAAATATTGGGAAATCATGTTCTTTGGGAAAAATATGAGAGAAAAGTTGGACTATTGCCTATGACCAAACCTTTTGTTAAATATGCAATTCAAAAACTCACAGAGAAAGAAATTATCTATTTGGCAGAAGTAATAGAAAAAGATACATTTTCAGACATACTTAATTTCATGAAAGGGGAATACACCATTGATGATTTTATAGAAATTCTTCGTACATGGCTTAATGTTGCTTGGATGCAGCATCATATAGAAAAGAAAAAGGGTATTGTTATCTTTAAAATTCAGCATGATTTGGGAGAAAGATGGTCACTATATGTAAAAACTTTAGCCACAGAACTATTCTACGATATTTTAGAGAAAAAATTAGAAGTAACACTAACTAAAACTACAATAACGCTTATCTTTCCTAGAGAATAAGTCTGAAAATCAGCTAAATTTTATGCTGTATTACATTGTGTTGCTACCACTATATCTATTACAGAAAGATAACAATAATGATGAGTAGAGACGATTTTAACAATAATTCCGTTCTAGTCCGAGATATTATGAATAAAACTCTAATCTCGGTAAATCCCACAACTACCTCTTTTCAAATAGCAAAAATGATGAAACATGGAGGAATAGGTACAATTATTGTCAAAGAAAAAGAAATACCTGCTGGGATTATTACAGATAGGGATTTTGCAACTAAAATTACTGCATACAATCTCCCATTTGATACTCCGGCTGAAAAAATAATGTCTTTCCCACTAATCACAATTGATCATGCTGATCCAATTTCTTCAGCAGCACAGATGATGAGTAGTAAAAAAATTAGAAAACTTGTAGTAGTAGCAAAGGACAAAATTGTAGGTATCATCACATCAACTGATTTAGTTAACCAACTTGCAAAATAATTCTTGAGACATGACAGATCAAAAATATGTTTAATCTCATCTAAATTTTTAATACATAAAATAATGTCTTTGCACTGTATTACATTGTGTTGCTACCACTATATCTATTACAGAAAGATAGTATAACCATGTACAAGGAGGAGATAAAAAAAGTTTAGATGACAAATCAGCACTAATTTCCCCAATTACTTTTTTTCTGATTTGCCATTTTACTTTGAAATTATGATGATGCAATCGAGTTTCACAAAAGATTTCCATGAAACATTAAGAGTTTACAAACACTCTCAGTTGGAAAACAAATGTCGCGAACTTTTTAGAGATGACAGAATCAGATTCATTGGCGTAATAAACAATATGGGAAAACTAATAGCTGGGGGATTCAACAAGGGAATAATTCCGATAGAAACAGAGGAGCAAAGAAGAATGCTCTACATGCAAATGGCACTTGAAATTGCAATGCGCAAGGATTTTGATGAAACTTTAGGCAAGATAAACTACATTGCGACAAACAGGAACAATGTTTTGATGATGAGCATACCAATGAACAAACATGTGGTGTTAATTTCTGCCGAGCCAACAGCCAATCCTGGAGAAATTATCAAGAAGGTGTGTGCCATCGAATTTTTCCAATCGGAGGCATAAATTATGGGTCAAGTATGTAATGGCATTTGTGCGCGCTTTGAATCGAATGTTATTGTAGGGCGTTTTGACTTGTACGAAAACCTATTATCATGTTTCATTGATGGAGAAAACAGTAGTTGTTCCTAAACCTCAAAAAAATAATTGGATCTACTGCAAAAATAATAGAAAACTATGGTGGATATGAGATAACAATTACAGATGATGAAAAGTTTCCCTGGGTTGACGTCTTTTCATTGCTTTTGGATTCTGGGTTTCAGGTCTGGATTGATAAAAGAAACTCACACATCCAGGTAATGTCAAAACCAGAGGTAAACTAGAAGGTGATTCCAAAATATGTTCTATATCCAATTATTCTGGGATGTATTTCAGTAACTGTCAGCTTTGCAGGACTGAACACTGAACAGATTGCATCTGTGACCATATTTGCATCCCTCATTGTTGGAACTCTTCTTTTCTGGAGATTTAGACTTGCATTTGCACTAGTTGGAGTTGCACTGATGTTGGGTTTGGGATTGCTCAATACTGATACCATGATAGAGTTTGCCGGATTTGACATGATTTTATTTTTAGTGGGAATGATGATTGTGGTAGGATTCTTGGAGGAGAAAAAATTCTTTGAGCATCTTCTTGGAAAAATAATGGAAGGGGTTGGCACCAATCCCGTAAAATTGGTAATTATTCTGATGCTTCTTTCTGCATTGTTTGCAGCTTTGGTTGATGAGGTGACATCAATTCTGTTTATGACTGCAACAGTATTGCATCTTACTGGAAAGCTTCGAATCAGTGCAGTTCCACTTGTAATGATGACCGTGTTTGCAACAAACATAGGAAGCAGTGCGACAGTTGTGGGAAATCCTGTAGGAGTTTTGATTGCAATGAGGGCAGACCTGACATTCATGGAATTTCTGAGATGGGCAACGCCAATTTCTCTTGCTGGCCTCGGAGTTGCAATTCCACTCTCTCTTTTGTATTTTAGAAAGTACATACGTCAGATGGGAGATGCCCTCAAGGCCCAGACAAATGGCCAGATTGTGACAACTGAAAATGAAATTTCAATTGATGAAAACACTGATCATGAAAAAACTGAAAAGATCAAGCAAGATTTCAAGATTCCATGGATTATATTTCTTGGAACAATTGCGGCATTGGTCGCTCATAGTCCTATGGAGGAAGTGCTTGGTCTGGAGAAAAACGTACTTCTACCTGGTGTTGCATTTGCAGCTGCAGGAATTGTGCTGTTTCTGAATCATAACAAGGCAAGAGAGATGGTAGAAAAACGTGTTGACTGGTGGACTCTGTCATTTTTCATCTTTTTATTTGCATCAGTAGGTACGATGAAGATGCTTGGAGTGACAACTGTGTTGGCTCAAGGAATGTATGATCTTAGTGGTAATGATGAGGCCATTCTTTTTCTTATCTTTGTGCCAGTAACTAGCATACTAAGTGCATTAATGGATAATGTTTTAGCAGTTGCCACTTTCATTCCAGTTGTACATGAGTTTGGAGAGATGGGGGTTAACAACTATCCATTTTGGTGGGCCATGTTGTTTAGTGGAACATTTTTTGGAAATCTAACACTAATTGGGAGCACTGCAAATATTGTTGCAATAGGAATGCTTGAGAGAAGAAACAGGGGCCACATATCTCTAAAAGAGTGGATAAAGCCCGGAGCAGTAATATCGATTCCTACAATAGTTTTAGCTGCAATTCTTGTTTACTTGCAAATACCATTAATGCCAAGTTAATTTAGTGGTCTTTAGCATACACAAAGAGAAATTTATTGTTTGGATTTCTGATTGTTTATAGAGAAAAAAGAGAAATTATCTTAAAAAAGGAGTCTCATAGATAAATTAATTGAAGACTATAGACCAAGCTTCCTTGAGAAGCCAACCTCAGGATTTGAAGATATCTTTAATTCTATTTAATTTGATAAATTTTCATCTTCCAAGAATTAACTGCCTTTTACTCTTCTGACAAAGAATAAAACTCCAATTACAGTTTTAGTTCAATGCCTTTCTAGGGGGTGATTTTTTTGCTGATCTCAAATAATTTTAACAACAAATTAGCTGGCAAATTGCTTTACAACAATTATTCTGAAAGGAGGTTTTTTGAAAAATTATTTCAGACCCAATTAGTCTAAAGACTCTAGTCAAGGTCATTTTCATGAAGTTCTCACTATCAAAAAGATATTCTCAAAAAATTATCGTAAAAACTTTGGATTTGTTTTAGTTTTTAATCAATTAATCGATGTTAACTGATTTCTAAATTCAGGATTAAGCCTTCGATAAT
The DNA here is from genome assembly GCA_035527875.1 of Nitrosopumilaceae archaeon. GTDB lineage: Archaea > Thermoproteota > Nitrososphaeria > Nitrososphaerales > Nitrosopumilaceae > Nitrosomaritimum. The sequence goes on from DATKZR010000045.1 coordinate 6,716, forward strand.
TTGACATTTTTATTCATATAATTTTGTACTTCTTCTACATCTTTATCTCCTCGTCCTGATAAGGTAACCACAATCGATTCTGATGGTTTATGTCGTCGAGCAACCTTTACAGCATCTGCTATGGCATGAGCCGATTCTAACGCTGGAATAATTCCTTCAGTTCTAGTTAGTAACAAAAAAGCATCAATTACTTCTGAATCTGTGGCAGAGTGGTATTTTACTCGTTTTCTGTCCTTTAGATATGCGTGCTCTGGACCTACTCCGGGATAATCAAGTCCTGCAGAAATACTATGAGTTTCAGTGATTTGACCTTCTTTGTCTTGGAGTAAATACGTCATCATTCCATGTAAAACTCCCTTTCTTCCAGCAGAGAGCGTTGCTGAATGAAATCCAGATTTTAATCCCTTTCCAGCTGCCTCTACTCCAATAATTTCTGCATTTGTATCTACCAATGGATAAAACGTCCCAATAGCGTTAGAGCCTCCACCAACACACGCAATTACAATATCTGGAGTTTTATTGTGCAGTTTTTTAAATTGTGATTTTATCTCATTCCCAATCACACTTTGAAAGTCTCGGACCATTACAGGATATGGATGCGGTCCCACGGCAGAACCTAAAAGATAGTATGTGTTCTCTACATTTGTGATCCAGTCACGTATTGCCTCATTGATGGCATCCTTCAGTGTCTTAGAACCAGAATTTACCGGATGAACCTTGGCACCAAGCATGTTCATTCTAAACACGTTTAGCTTTTGCCTGATGGTATCCTTGTATCCCATGTAAACCTCCGCCTTTAATCCTAATGCAGCACATGCCATTGCAGTTGCAACTCCATGCTGACCAGCTCCAGTTTCTGCAATGATTCTTTTTTTATTCATTTTTTTTGCAAGTAGAGCTTGACCTAGTGTGTTGTTTATCTTGTGTGCCCCTCCATGCAGCAAGTCTTCTCTTTTTAGATAAATTTTAGCACCACCAATTTTTTCAGATAAATTTTTTGCATAGTATAATGGAGTTGGTCTTCCTGCATACTGCTTTAGATAATAGTCAAATTCTTTTTTAAAATTTTTGTCATTTTTATATTTGAGATAATTCTCCTCCAATTCCTCTATTGCAGGAACTAGGGTTTCGGGAATATACTTTCCTCCAAATTCTCCAAATCTTCCGTCCTTAGGATATCTCAATATGCATTCACCAATTTTTTTACTTGTTCTTCAATGTCATTGCTTGTCATTATACTAGAGCCTATCAAAAAAGCATCAGCTCCGCACTTTTTTAGGTATTGAATATCCTCTGGTGTCTCAATACCGCTCTCAGACAGTATTGGTCTTTTTTTCTCATATCCTTTTAAAACAGTTTGAGTAGTGGCAAGGTCAATCGCTAAAGTATCAAGATTTCTATTATTAACACCAATCAAATCAGCATCTGTTTTTAGGGCATTTTGGAACTCTTCTCTAGTATGCACCTCAAGTAAAATCTGCAACTCCTGTTTGTGGGCATAATCTACAAACTCGTCAATCTCTTTCAAGTACCTTTGGTCAAAAAGTGATTGAATAAGTAAAATATAGTCTGCCCCAATTTTGGCTGCAGCATCGATCTGGATTTTATCAATCATGATATCTTTCATTAATAGTGGTACATTTACTGCCTCCCTTACTTTGATAAAATGTTGAGGAGAGCCATTAAACAGATGTGGCTGGGTCAAAATTGACAATGCCTTGGCTCCTCCTGCAATCATTTTCTTTGCAATACTTACAGGATCACTTGGGGTCTTGATCTTCCCCAATGATGGCGATGAGAATTTAATCTCTGTGAGAAGTGTTGCACGGGTGTGGGTCTTTATTATTTGTAAAAAATCTTGGGATGATTTTTGTAAATTACAGTCAACATCATATGTCCCATCATCAATAGCCATTTGAGAATTATTTAGCAGTCTTTTTAAAATATTTTCAGCCATCAATAACCTCCTTTAATTTTGAATAGTCACCAGTATCCCTTACAAATGCCTCAAGCAAACCAAATGCCTTACCGTCATTTATTGTGTCCATTGCAATCTCCACTCCTTGCTCAAAGTTTTTTGCAATATTTGCAACAATCAATCCACCTGCGGCATTAAGTGCCGTAGTTTCAATCATTGCCTGGTTTGCTGTGTTGTATAATACCCCGACAAAGGAATCAATGGCATCTTTTTTTGTTTTAATTTGAATATCATGGAGTGATGATTTGTGCAGACCAACCACTTCCGGATCAATTGCATTCATCAAAACTTTCCCTTCCCTTAAAATGCATACTCTATTAACCGAGCTTGTGGAGAATTCATCCATTCCATCATCAGAACGCACTGTCATGATATTTTCAATTCCTTTTCTTTTCATTATTCGTGGTAATCTATCAAGATATTCTATTGAAAAAACTCCTACTAATTGATTTTTTACACCCGCGGGATTTGATAGTGGACCTAAAAGATTAAACGCAGTTCTCTTTCCAATTTGCTTTCGTGCAGCAGAGACATGTTTCATTGCTGGATGGAATTTTTGTGCAAACATGAAACAGATATTATGTTTTTCTAAAATACCTGCAATTTGAGATGGCTCTTGATTAAGATCATATCCAAAATAGGCAAAAATATCTGCACTTCCAGAAACTCCAGTACTTGATCTGTTTCCGTGTTTTGCAACAGTTCCACCAGCAGCAGCTACTACAAAAGATGCTGCAGTAGATATGTTGAAAGTCTGAAGTCTATCTCCACCTGTACCACACATGTCAATTATAGTTCCCTTGTTTTTAGGCACAACTTTGAGGGCAAACTCGTTCATTTTATCAAGCATTCCTAATAGTTCATCATCAGTTTCCCCTTTTTCAGCAAGGCTTGAGAGAAATGAGATATTCTCAGA
>DATKZR010000046.1:0-13352 GCA_035527875.1 Nitrosopumilaceae archaeon
ACATGGAAAATCGCTCAATGCCAGTTTGTTTTACAAAAGAACAGCACCAAATGATCGAAGAATTTGCAAAGAGAGAAGGCATGCTAAATGCAAGCCAGGCTCTAGAGAAAATTTTATCCAAATAATCAGTTTTTATTTTTAGATAAAACGGGTTTAATGTAGAGAGGTTGCAGACATATTTTACTAGAGCTGATTTGCCACTGCGACCAAAAATTGATACTAGTGGCACAACATTTCCTTTTTTGTATCCTAAAAGATATCTTACTAGCTGTTCTACCTCAGTGTTCCTGCCTACAATCTTTGAGAGTAAAATCAATATATCAAAGGCAGATTTGTTAAAAGAATCCTCTTGTTCTGCATTTTGTCAATTATTTTGTCTAGCCAATCATCATTTATAATTATTCCACTAGAAACACATATATAAATACATTTTACGCCTAAAATTACGCACTCAAATTCAAACTAGGCACGAATATCAAATATCTATAATGAGGCAAAGCCTCACTATCCCACAAAAATTTTGCCATAATTAAAAAATTAATCATAAAATTCATGGTTTATCTGACGTATAAAATGCCAGGGGGCTATTTTCTTTTCTAGTTTTTCTTTTCGATTGCAATTCACGTTACACAAAAATGATTGTTTTTATATAAAAATAGCATACCATAGTATATCGCAGTATAATGTCTGCAATGAAACTTTTAGTTAAAACAAAAAGTTAGAGAAAAGAAAAAACTATCCCAAAGAACCGCTAGAGCATGTAGTAGCTAGACTGCTAAACATTACTCAGAAAGAGGATTATACCCTAGCCCATCTGTTATCAAAAATATAGAAGAAGGCATAGTAGACCTCAAGGCAGGTGACTGACTGTACTGGCATCTAAAGGGGTGCCTACCATAAAACAGATTGTTTAAAAACGCAAATTATATTAAATATAGCACCTAAAACCATACATGGAAAAACGCTCAATGCCAGTTTGTTTCACAAAAGAACAGCACAAAATGATCGAGGAATTTGCAAAAAGAGAAGGCATGCTAAACGCAAGCCAGGCTCTAGAGAAAATCTTAGCCAGATAATCGGTTTTTATTTTTAGATAAAACTGTTATCGGAGATAGAAATTTCAGGTATCTTTTAAAGATTAAAGTAGTTTATGGTATTGTTAGACTATGAAATTTGAAAAAATCACAGTAATTATTTTCCTAATAGGAGTTTCAATAATGCTCCTTCCATCCACTAGTGGGTATTTGATTCCAACGACTCACCTTGATTTGTATCTAGATAATGACCTTATTGTATTGGGCCAAGTTTTATCCCTAGAAGATTTTAAAGACGATTCAAACACCACCCCAAGAACATCGTATGAAATATTAATTTTGCAACAAATTAAAGGCAACACAGAAACTAACAAGATTACAGTGATTGGTCTTGGGTCATTAAATTCAACAATACAAATCGAAGAGCAAACTATATTGTATGAAGGACAAAAATCTTTGCTAATGCTTAATGAACTAATGGATGGAAACTGGTACATATCGCCATATTCTATCTCTTTTGAAGATTATAATCCAGACTCGCAGTTTATTTTGTCACCTTTAAAATTGTACAAAGCAGGAATTCCAATTGAGGAGATTCATTGTAAAAGTAATTTAGAAATTGCTATAAAATCATCCAATGGCTCTCCAGTTTGTCTCAAACCCGAAACAAAAGATACACTATATAATCGAGGATGGACAAAGTAATTAAATTCCAATAATATCTTGTATAGTATGAATATTTTATTTTTAATTAGTTTTTCGTTGTTGCTTGGTTTTGTAGCCCAAGATTCTTTTGCAGAAACTGAAATGACAGGTTGGCTGAGAATAATAGATTCCTACAGTTTTGATCCTGACCAGCATTCATACCTATATTTTTTCCAATCAGAAGATCAAAAGACCTTTTACAGATTAAACCAATACACTTTATCCTCAACTGTTATTGACTGGTCAGGAGAGAAAGTTAGAGTTACCATTGATGATCAAATTAATGCACCACTTGCATTGGCGTTAAATCAAAATGAGCAATTTTTAGACATTACATCTATAGAATTAGTAACCCAACCAACAAAAATTTTATCTTCTCACGTTGCAGGTCATACAAAATCAGTCACTTTATTGAGTAAGTTTAGTGATGTAGCTACAATCCCAGTTGAGGATCCCGGTGAAAGCCCAGGGCAATTCCAAAGACCACGTGGTGTAGCAGTTGACGGCGCTGGTAATATTTACGTTATAGAGTATGGCGAAAACACTGGAAATGGGCACCGTGTCCAAAAGTTTGATGTTAATGGAGACTTTGTGTTTAAATTTGGCAAAAATGGTTCTGGTGATGGAGAATTTAGTTTTCCATCAGGTATAGCAGTTGATGGGTTGGGAAATATCTATATTGTAGAGTTTAATGGTAACCGAGTCCAAAAGTTTGACTCCTCTGGGGTGTTTATCTCAAAGTTTGGCTCTACTGGTTCTGGGGATGGAGAATTTAGTTTTCCATTTGGTATTGCAGCTGACAGCTCCAACAATGTCTATGTGGTAGATGGGGGTAATCACCGAATTCAAAAGTTTGATTCTCTTGGAGTATTCCAAGGTTGGTTAGGTGGATGTACTGATGGAATAAATTGTGTAGGAAACCAAAGAAGCAATGGTTTTTTGTGCACTGCAGCTACTTGCACAGCAACAGGTGCATCTATAGATGATGGGGGATTTAATGCTCCACGTGGAATTGCAATTGATACGACAAACAACATCTATGTTGTACAAATTGCCAATGACCGCATCCAAAAATTTGACTCTAGTGGGAATTATCTGACAAAGTATGTAGTTGGGGGTTCTGGTGATGGTCAGTTGAACGATCCATATGGTATTGCAGTAGACGGTGATGGTAACATCTATGTTGCAGACACTAACAATCACCGAATACAAAAGTTCGATGATACATTTACTTTTGACTCTATGTGGGGCTGGAATGTAAATGGTGGTGGAGCGTTTGAGACTTGCTCTAGTGGGTGCCAGATAGGTATAGCAGGTTCGGGGGCAGGTCAGCTAAATTTCCCAGAAGGGATAGCAGCAGGTAGCATCTTTGTAGCTGATAGCCAAAATGACAGGGTCAAAAAGTTTGGCACCGATGGTACGTTTCTATCAGAGATTGGAAATGTTCCGGATTTACTTCATGATTCTGCATATTATCAAGACATTTTCTATGACGGTGCTGGATCTCTGAAAAACTACTATACTACTTCATCATATGGTAAATTTACCTGGGATGGCATTGTAGATGATTGGAAGACCTTGCCGGACCCCCAGGGAAACTATATACTTGATTTTACCAAGATGACCCAGGATGCAATTTCTATACACGATGATACTGTTGCTTTTTGTGGCGCAGATCCTGTTACAAATTTACAGTTAATTTTCAATGGACAGATTGGTTCTATTCTCAATGTTGCATTTGGCTCGTTGGGAACCGAGGGAACCTTTACCACTGATGATGGATGTAACATTACTGTTTCAGTATCATGGCATCCAGATAATGGTGGCTTTTTCTGTTGTGGTCAAACACTTGATAGAGGAATTGGAGTAGCAGCTCATGAGCTAGGTCATAACCTAGGATTTTTGCACACTCCTCCGCCTCCAGGAGCATGGGAGATTGACAATACTCCATACCACGATCCAAATTCAGTTATGAGTACCAACAAGGACCAAGAAGCTCCTTCGGCACTTATCATGGCCCAGCGAGATAAAGCTGGATGGGTAGCATCCCCAAGCAAGGTGGAAGTTTTGGATGGGACCTCAGCAATAATTACTATTGATTTTAGCAATGACCCTGAAGGAGGACCAAACCCTCAGATGATCACAGTTCCACTTTCAGATGGCACTTCATACATTATTGAGGGCCACAAGGACGGATTGTTTAACGATACTCCACAAGATAGGATGGGAGTAATAATTTACAAACATTTTCCCCCACCTGGAGTTCAATATGCTTACTTGAATGCCGGAGATAAAACTGCAGAATATTCTCTTGTGGCAACTGCTGGGACTGATGATGTATCTGATTTTGATCAGGCAATTTTAGAGCTAGGTGAAACATACGAGGATGTTACAAATAATGTAACTGTTACCACACAATCCTTTGGTGGTTCAGTTACGGTTTTTGTATCAAACAATGCATCACTATGTACCCCGCCAACTGGAGAAAATTGGGTAATCTCTGAGAGTTGTACCTTAACGGGAAATGTTACTGCAGATATGAACATCACAGTTCAAAACAATTCCGTATTGACAATTCCAAACGGAATGGCATTATTTTTTGATCCAGGTACATTTAAAATAACAATTTTGTCTGGAAGTGGAATACTAATACAACAAGGTGGCAGTATTCAAACATCACCCTAAACCAATTAATTTCCCATAGATTAAATTGATAAAAAGAAATTAAGATGTATAATGGGATTATTTAGTAAAAAACCAACATACTGTGCAATATGCAAAAAAGAGGTCACCCACAAAAACAAACCAAAACGGGAATGGAATGTAAAGGGCATTCTTTGTGGAGACTGCCATGTAGATAAGACAAAAGAATTCTACGAGGCAAACATTAGACAGCCATGTGTAAAGTGTGGAGTTACGAAAAAGATTTCAGACTTGTGGGAGCCAAGGTGGCAGTGGGATATGGATGGTTTACTTTGCAAGGATTGCTTTGATAAAAAAGAAGGAGACCATGCAACAAAGAAAAACTATTGTTCCCTATGTGGTGCAAAGATGGCATTATTTCGATACAATCCAAAACCCAAATGGAAGATAGATGGTCAGCTTTGCAGAAAATGCTGGGATGTAAAAAAAACAGAGTTTGGATAAACTATGGAATTTTTTAAAAAATTTCAATGTGATATTTGTTCTAGCAAATTTTCAAAACAAGAGCAACTAATGCAGCATCAACAGGTGGTTCATTTCAAAGACAATCCGTATGATTGCAAAAAATGTAACAAAAACTTTTCAAACATGGAAGATATGAGAACTCATTTACAAAGAGAGCACAGTTACAAAAAAGATAGATAGCTATACTGCCTTTACAGTCTTTACTACTGGAGGACGCACTTTGGTAAACACTCTAAATCCGCAAATACATTTGATCTCAGGTAATCGTGCTAGTTCAGTGTTTGATACATGTGTGTCACATCTTAAACAAGTGTAAATTACATCAAAGGTCTCTTCAGGGACCTCTTCTACTTCTGCTTCATCAATGTCTTCATCAACCATATTTATCATCAAAATTTCTATAATTTAAGGTAATACCAAATTATGTCAAGGATAGCTCAATGTAGACATCATCAGGAATTTTGAGCCTCATTAGTTGTCTTATTGCTTTATCATCAGCGTTAATGTTGATTATTCTTCTATGCATTCTCATCTCCCATTTTTCATAGGTTTCAGTGCCGCTTCCACAGGGTGATTTTCTTGTTGCAATGTGTAGTCTTTTTACAGGAAGTGGTGTTGGACCTTTTACTTTAACACCAGTTTTTTTACCAATACCCATTATTTCCTTACAAACATCTTCTAATTTAGGAAGACTGATTGATGTGAGTTTAACGCGGGCAGCCTGAGTCATTCAACTTAACCCTATGGAGTATATTTTTCTGTGATTTCCTTAACTATTCCTGCTGCTATAGTTGCACCCATATCTCTTAGTGCAAATCTTCCCATCTCTGGGAATTCTGCGAAAGTTTCTATAGGTGTTGGTCTTACTGGTCTAATTTTTACAATTGCAGAATCACCAACTTTTAGGAATTTTGGATTCTCTTCTTCAACTGCACCAGTTGCGGGATTTATTTTTTGAAGAAACTCTGTTACAGTTGCAGCTACTTGTGCAGTGTGACAGTGCATTACTGGAGTGTATCCTGGAGCAATTGCTGTTGGATGGTGAATTACTATAATTTGTGCTTTGAATTCCTTTGCAACATTTGGTGGAGCATCTGGAGTTCCAAGGACATCGCCTCTTTTGATGTCTTTCTTTTCAATACCTCTTAGGTTAAAACCAATGTTATCTCCTGCTTCAGCAGTTGGCATCTCTGTATGGTGGGTCTCAATTGATTTGATTTCCCCCAGAGCACCTGATGGCATTACAATAATTTTTTGTCCTGCCTTCATTGTTCCGGTTTCAACTCTACCTACAGGTACAGTGCCTACACCGGTAATTGTATAGACATCTTGGATTGGTACACGAAGTGGTTTACCAATTGGTTTTTCAGGTACTGTAAAGTCATCAAATGCTTCAAGTAGTGTCTTTCCTGTATACCATGCCATATTTTCAGATTTTTTAACTAGATTATCGCCCTTCCAACCAGAAACTGGAATAAATGGTACCTTGTCTAATTTGTAACCAACTGATTGTACTAATTTTTCGCCCTTTTCTTTGGCTGCTTTGTATGCAGCTTCAGTATACTCAACAGCATCCATCTTGTTTATGGCAACAATTAACTGCCCAACACCCAGAGTTTTTAACAAAAATGCGTGCTCTCTTGCTTGACCACCTGCTGCAATTGCAGTATCAGTTTCACCTTCTTTGGCAGAAAGTACCAAGATTGCAGCATCTGCCTCAGATGCGCCTGTAATCATGTTTTTGATAAAGTCTCTGTGACCTGGTGCGTCGATTAATGTAAAAAAGTACTTTGCTGATTCAAATTTCTGAAAAGCAAGATCAATTGTAATGCCCCTTTCTCTTTCATCTTTAATGTTATCCATAACCCATGCGTACTTGAAAGTATCACCTTTTCCAGTCTTTTCTGATTCCACACCATGTGCGGCAATAGTTCTCTCATCTACAACTCCAAGATCCATCAAGAAGTGACCCATAGTTGTTGATTTTCCATTGTCAATATGACCTGTAACAATCATGTTCAAGTGGGGTTTAGTTGCCATGTAAAGTTCTTCTTCAAAGGGATTTATTACTGTTATGAATTTTTGAAACAAAATCATTATTTCTTGAATATTTCGTAGGTTGTAGAACATTAGAAACTACACATAAATCGAGGTGTCTTTGACATCAATTATGAAAATTACAGTCTCAGTAATCAAAGCCGACGTTGGTGGAATTGGAGGCCACACTAGACCAAGTGACGGATTACTAGACGCAGTAAAAAAAACAGTTAAGGATTCAGGAGATTTACTAATCGATCATTATATTGGGTATTGTGGAGATGACGTCCACATTGTAATGTCACACACTCGTGGTGTTGACAATAATGAAATTCACAAACTAGCATGGGATGCCTTTATGGCAGGAACTAAAGTTGCACAAGAAGAAGGACTTTATGGTGCAGGACAAGATCTCTTAAAGGATTCATTTTCAGGAAACATAAAAGGAATGGGTCCGGGGGTGGCTGAGATGGAGTTTGAAGAGAGACCAAATGAAGCATTTACAGTATTTGCAGCTGACAAAACAGAGCCAGGGGCGTTTAACTATCCGTTTTACAGAATGTTTGTAGATGCACTAAGCAACACAGGACTGATTGTAAACCAGTCACTTGCACGTGGCGTTAACATTAACATTATGGATGTAGAAAAAGCACAAATTGCAGAATTATCTTTATGGGAAGACAAACCATCAATTGAAGCTGCCTTGATGTATCCGGGAAGATACGTAGTATCTACTGTAACTACCAAGGATGGAGAGCCAATAGTTGCATCCTCAACTGATAGGCTTCACAATATTGCAGGAAGATATGTTGGAAAGGACGATCCAATTTGTCTGGTTAGAACACAAAAGAACTTTCCGGCAACTGAAGAAGCTGGAAGTGTTTTTAACAATCCTCACTATGTTGCCGGAAATACACGTGGAAGCCACCACATGCCACTAATGCCTGTTAAACTAAATTCTGCAGCTACAATTAATTTCTGTATCCCTATTGTACAAGCGCTAGTCTTTAGTATGCATAATGGAAAGTTTGTAGGACCATTTGATGGATTCTCGACTCCAGACTGGGATTACATAAGAGAAATTGCAACAAAAAAGGCAATGGCAATGCGAAGCCAAGGCTTTGTTCATCCAGCAACTCTAGTTCCATCAGAATTAGAATATGCTGAAGGATACAGGGCAAGAATGAGTGTCCTTGAGAAGAAAATGAAACCACTTGAGAAAAGTACCGCAGGTGGAAAAATGAAAGAAAATTACGAAGATCCGGATTAAAAAAAATCAATTTCTTTGCTTGGGCATTTTTGTAGAAATGGTTAAATCAAAAAGGGCAGTTAACTATAGTATCTTATGCAAAAACTCTTGAAGGTTTTTGATTGGCATACGTATACGTTTACAGCCATTGCTGTAATTGGATTTTCAAATATTGTAGTACAGTTGTTTGGCCAAACCATTCCAAATGTAATGATAACATTTTTTAGAAATGCAGGGGAAGTTGTCATTTTGGGATCAGTCTTTTTGTTTGCAGCAGCTTGGCTAATAAAGGCAAGACCTCACAACCGACCAAAAAAATATGATGTAGTAGTCTTTGACGTATTTGGAGCTGAAAGTAAAATTGATGGCATTCGTACCGAGTTTAAAACCCACGATGTGGCATGGAGCTTTATGAAGCAATACAAGGATATGTATCCACTTTACAATTTTGCCCTAGTCTCAAAGCAGCAAAAACAAGACAAACCAACTATTTTCAAGTACATTTAGATCAGAAAACAAATATGTATTTCCAATATAGAGGCACATTATGCCCGTAAAGATATTTAGTGGAGTTGAGCACGTCGTCGAAAGATCAGTTAACAACTTTATCAAAGATATCAAGGTAATAGATATCAAAATAACTAGTCATCTAAACAACCATGAAAAATCCCAGGTCTTTGTTTTGATTCATTACGAAGGTGCACCTCCCAGTCATTCAGCAGGTCCAGGACTTTTATAATTTAGATTCAAACTTTTATGCCGGATCATAGCACAAGATTAGAGTGAAGTTTTCTATTTTAGCTGAATCTCTAAACAAAATGGAATCAACTACAAAAAGATTAGAGTTGACACAGCATTTGGTAGAATTGTTTGAAAATACTCCACAAGATGTTATCTCAAAGATTGTTTATCTTTTGCAGGGAAAGCTTCGACCAGACTTTGAGGGAATTGAGTTAGGGGTTGCTGAAAAACTTGCCATAAGGGCCATTTCAAAGTCATCGGCCATTACAACAAAAAGAATTGAAGAAGAATATAGAAAGACAGGAGATTTGGGACAAGCAGCTACCATAATACTAGAGCAAAAAACACAGACAACATTTCTTGTAGAAAAGATTACCGTAGAGCGAGTCTATGAAACTCTATTCAAGATTGCAAGACTGGAAGGGCCTCGCTCGCAAGACATGAAGATAAAATATATCTCTAGTCTCCTAAATGATGCAACTCCACTTGAAGCAAGTTTCATTCTAAAGATTCTTCTTGGAACTTTACGTCTAGGAGTTGCTGAAAACACCGTAATGGATGCATTAGCCATTGCATACACTGGAAGTAAAGAAAATCGAAAGGCCCTGGAACATGCATACAATGTATCAAGTGACTTGGGAAAGGTGGCAGAAACCATTGCAAGCAAAGCTCTCAAGGGGATAGAAGAATTTGAAATTGTTTTATTCAATCCGATACGCCCCATGCTTGCAGACCGTGTAAAGAGTGAGGAGGAATCTATTGAGAAAATGGGAGTTGAATTTGCCGCAGAATACAAACTAGATGGAGAACGTGTTCAACTACATGTGGAAGGAGAAAAGGTTGTCTTGTTTTCTAGAAGTTTGGAAAACATTTCAGAATATTATCCTGACATTATTGAAAAAATTCCAAAATCACTTGTAGCAGATCAGGTGATACTAGAGGCAGAAGCTGTTGCAATTAATGAAAACACTGGGGAATTTTTACCGTTTCAAGAACTAATGCATAGAAGAAGAAAATACAAAATAGAAAAGGCAGTGTCCCAATATCCAATTACGGTTAATTTTTTTGATGTTTTGTATTACAATGGTAAAAGTTGTCTAGAGTTGGATTATAGCCAGAGGAGAAAACTCTTGGAAAAAATTGTAAAAGAAAATGACTTTGCAAGACATGTTCCAATGACCATAGTAAAAACTCAAAACGAGATTGAAGATTTTCTTGAAAACAGCATAAACTCTGGATGTGAAGGACTGATGCTCAAGATGCTTGACAAACCATACAAAGCAGGATCTAGAGGAAGTTTTTGGCTAAAGCTAAAACGAGAATACAGAAATGAACTTGGAGATAGTTTAGATCTTGTAGTGATTGGGGCATTTTTTGGAAAAGGAAGAAGAACGGGACTATATGGAACATTGCTTTTAGCATCATACGATGAGGACACAGATACGTTCACCAGCATATGCAAAGTTGGTACAGGGTTTACCGATGAGCACTTGGACCAACTTTACCAGATATTATCAGACAAGGTAACAATAAAGAAAAATCCTAGAATCAACAGCGAGATGGAAGCTGATGTATGGTTTGAGCCAGAACTTGTAATTGAGGTTGTAGCGTCGGAGATTACTCTGAGTCCAATCCACAAAGCTGCAAAAGATGAAATCAGGAAAGATACTGGACTAGCACTACGATTCCCAAAGTTTACTGGAAAAATCAGGGTAGAGAAATTTCCAGAGGATGCATCAACTAATGAGGAAGTTATCTCATTATACAAGGGGCAGAAAAAAATTGCACATGATAAAAATTTGATGTAAATTACGCATAAAATACCCAAAAAATCATCGAGGATTTAAATTACCTAGACGGTGATGGAAATTTGAAATGTATAGCGGAGAACTTGAAGTTCAAGCTAAGAGAAAGGCAATTGCAGTTTTGCAAGACGAGATTAACAGAATCCTAAATGCAGCAAGGGAACTAGCAACTCTACCAGAGCTAATGATGAAAAAAGACAAGATTGGAATTAAAAATTCACTTGCTCAAATTGCAACTATCGAAGATGAAGTAGAAAATCTTAGACGAAAAATAACTCGAGAGGTAGCAGACGTTGGAGGACTGATTATGAACAGAGAAAACCTTCTAAACACTGCATATACGATGGATGAAATTGCAGGCTACATTACAGGAATTTCATTCAAGCTTTCAAATGTAAAGCTAGCAACTCTAAAGACCTCAAAGTTAGATGAAGACATTACAAAACTAATAGAACTAGTGGTGGACCAAGTCTACAAACTAAATGAGATAATTAGAAGCCTCAACTCAAATACTGCAAATGCAATTGAATTAGCACAAGAGACTCAGACAATTGAAAGAGAAATTGACCTCAAATACAGACAAGCAACACTCAAACTATTAACTGGAGTTACAAATACCAGGGAACTTTTGCTGATAAAAGACGTAATTGAAGGAATCGAAGAGATGGCAGACAAGTGCCAACGAGTATCTGATTCATTCATACTGTTAGCTCTAAGCCTATAATACAATCTTTTTTTCATATTTTTATTTTTCAATCCAATGTGTCGAATCTATAATTCATATACTTTGATTATTTCTTAGATTTGATGAAGTGTGAACTGGTAGAGAATAGACTGATTGTATGGAACATTGAGGATTCACGCAAGCTTTTCAGCTCTGGATATTATGGAAAGCCAATTGGTATGCCAAAACCAAAGTTTGATGAAATTAATGTGCCATTGATTTTAGATTTAATTGAAGGATTGTACTTGCTAGAGTGCAAAAAAATTACAATTTACAAGGATAAGAAAAAATTTACCCCAGAGGAAATGATAGAGATTTGCAAAAAGGAATATCACGAGTTTGATAAAAAATATCTAGTCTACAAAAATTTTCGAGATAAAGGATACATAATAAATCCAGGATTAAAGTTTGGGTGCGACTTTGCCGTGTATGAAAAGGGACCAGGAATTGACCACGCTCCATTTTTGATTCAGGTGTATAACCGAAGTGATTTTATTTCGTCTACTGCTATTGTTTTGGCAGGACGGCTGGCCACTACAGTTCGCAAGCAATTCATTTTGGCAATACCCAAAGGAAAAGATACCGTAGACTTTTTGGCACTTGACTGGTGGAAGGCCTAGACTTTTTTTATGTGACCTGCAATTCGGTCATAGATCCAAAAGAGTTCTTCTGAGATTCCAAAGTCAATGTGGTTTTTCCACTTGTTTCGGATTCGAATTGCACCTTCAGTTGGCTCTACATAGATTGTAGCGTCCCTGAGTGTTTGTTTTGCAATCATTTCATTTAATTCCTTGTCTTGGTTTAGTCGTTCAGCTAAACTGCCAGGACCATTCCATTCGACTTTGAGTATTTTTTTTGTTGCAAAGTGACCTTGTGTGGAAAGTTTTGTTCTCGCAGTATAGTTTGCCACAGCTCGTCCTGCCTCTTTTCTTACAATAAAGTGGGCTTGGAATCTGTCTTCAGCACCCCAGGGATATGGATTTGGATCTTGCAATTTTATCCCTTTTGAATAATTTGAATTACGTCAATGTTTGAATTTTTAACTTCAAGGCACCCCTTGTTTGTAACCATTCGTGGGGTTTGGGAAAAATATCTACTGTAATAATCACCGCTTTCTAATTCATCTGTTGCAATCTCTTTGGCTACTGACTCTACTCCGATTTCAGCAAGTGAGTCGACAAACTTTTCAGGCCATGTCTTGTAGACAAAAGTATCAGACTCTGTATCATGCATAAAAAATGAAGGGTCCTGCCCACAAATAAAGATATCAAGAATTTATTAGTAAAAAAATTCCTCAATCCTATTTGATTAAGGTACTATACCTTCAAAAACGGACTAGTGGGGCCTATCTCGTAATTCATGACAATCACATAGACATCCGTTTTGACATTTAGCCCTCTTGCAATCAGAGCACGTTTTTTTATTCCAATAGGGTGCCGTGTTCATAAAATTTCTGGCCTTCAAACAGAATTAAGGTTTTAGAAAAATTGCAAAGTGAGTTTTAAAAACCAAAAGTACATGAAAAAATGGAATACCATCTAAATTCTGATCGCTAGAAGAGTTTTTGAGAGTGTTTTTTCGAGGATAAGCGTAAATTTTAAAATGTTTTACACATATTTTGTTTTTTTGAACAATCAAAATTTAGACCCCCCTATCAACAATCAAATTAAATAATACTTTGGGGCTGTTGTGTTATCTATGCTAAAATTTCAGGGTAAAACAGCACTAATCACAGGCAGCGGTACAGGAATAGGGAAGGCAATTGCCAAAAGATTTGTAGAAAATGGTGCCAGTGTGATAATTCTTGGCAGAAGACGTGAGCCATTAGACGAGACATCTAAAATGCTTGAAGGGATAATTTCTCAACTCAACAGTGGGGCCAATGTCAA
>DATKZR010000047.1:0-2898 GCA_035527875.1 Nitrosopumilaceae archaeon
ATTTCTTGGTTCATAGATACTGAAGCATTGATTGTTTTCTCACAAGCTTTTATGCATTCTTCTTGTAAATGTGTAATAGATTGAAAATACTGTGGTGTGATTTTTGAGATATTTTCAAAATATTTCTGAACATTTTGCTTGCACATTGAATATACATCGCTTGATTGAGTTTGAGTGCTCATGGTGTAACCACAGGTTGCCAATATATATAGTATTGGTAATGAGTGGTAGTGGGTGGTTGATAATACCAATCTTTATAATATATCCCCTCACATACTCTTTATGGCTTCATACAGAACAAGCATGCAGATAGTCGGAGATCTTTTGATTGCCACTGAGCAGTCCGGTCAAGAGGGAATCAAAACAACTAGTTTACTATCAAAGGCAAATTTACCACACTCTAGATTATCCAAATTCATATCAAATTTGACTGGGGCTGGCCTTATCAACAAAATTGAATTTGATGGGAAACACACCTTTGTAATTACTCAAAAGGGGCGACAATACTTGGAAACTTATGTAAAATTTGCAAATGTTGCTCAATCTTTTGGCTTAGAGCTTTAAGTGTTTTTTAATTCCATTTATTGCTGGTTAATTAAATTGAATAAAATTCGATCTATAGTGTACATCACAAAAACTTGCAGTTTATATCGAATCTAATTATTTTTCAAACTATTGCCTCAAAAAATTAGAATGACCAAAAATGGAATCTTGTGTGAGGTAAATGACAAAAAGGTATTTTTAGATCCCAAAAAAACTGATTCTTCGGGAATTAATTTCGTATCTCATGCTCACATGGATCATTTACCATCAAAAAATGGAGGGACAATTTTGGCTTCAATTGAGACAAATGAAATTGCAAATCTTCGAGGATTTAAAATGCAAAATCATGTGGAAACAATTATTGATTATTCCCTAATTGATAGTGGACATATCTTGGGATCAAAGGGATTGCTCTTTGATGATATATTTTACACTGGTGATATCTGTACTAGGGATAGGGGATTTCTTTTTGGTGCCAAAATACCAAAATGTAAAACCTTGATTACCGAATGCACCTTTGGTATTCCTGAATTTGTATTTCCAAAGCTAGATGAAATTAAAAAACAGGTCAATGAATTAATTTCTGAGCTGTACTCAAAGGGAATTCCTGTAATTTTAATGGGATATCAATTAGGAAAAGCTCAAACTATAACCCAAATCTTTGGCCATTGGAGTCCTCTATATTTTCATGATTCTGTAAAGAAAATGAATGACTTACATCAAAAACTTGGAATGCCATTAATTGAAGGGATGAGTCATTCTGAGGCTCAAAGTAAGGGTCTATTGGATAAAAAACCCTGGATTATGGTGGCACCAATGATGTCTGGGAAAAACCCATTTCTGCAAGAAATGAAATCAAAGTATGGTGCAGTGACTGTAGGGTTTAGTGGATGGGCCCAATCTACACGATTTCCATTTGCTCGAAGGACAGACTATTCTATACCCATGAGTGATCACTGTGACTTTGATGAGCTGGTACAGATGGTGAAGCAATCTGGTGCAGAAAAGGTATACACTATTCATGGTTTTGTAGAAGAATTTGCCTCTCATTTAAGGAAAATCGGAATTAGTGCTCAACCATTACGTGAAAATTCCCTAGATGACTTTATTTAATGGTAAATTTGTCGCAATCACAATTCTCAACCAGACACGTCTCAGCATTTCTAATGTGATCATGGGAAAAATGATTGCAATTTTCATTTTTACAAATTCTTTTTTGTGCTTCTTTTTTTACAACTGATTGGGCAATCTGGTTTGCCTGGTCTTTTGTGTATCCTTTTTTATCCATGTAAAAATGAACCACTCTATTATACAACATGTCTGGATTGAACTGTTTTTCTAGCATGGGGATATCTGGGTTTGATACTACTTTATTATATTAAAGGATCACGTAGAGAATCATTTTGGGTTTTAAAATTTCAATGAGGTTTGTTACAATACAAAACAACTGCCAAAGATGTGATACAATAATTACTGTAATACTAGTCCTATATCCATAAGATTTGAGTGCGTAAATCCGGTGATAATGTTGCTTTTTTGTTTTTGGAAAAACCTTCCTGAATCGCTATTTTTTAAAAATTCCTTAATCACCGATGGCTCAATTTTGATATTCTCTGTAATTGCTCCTGCAAATAGTGTATTGCCATCTATTCCGTCAGTCCCCATTGCTGCAATGCACAGCTTGTTTGTTTTCAGAGTATTTTTTAAAATTCTCAAAACCAATTCCTGACTTCTCCCACCAGAGCCTTTTCCAATTACTTCGACTGTTGTTTCACCTCCAAAAATCAGGCAGGTTTTTTGCTCTTTGGGAATATTTTTAATAATTATTGGCACTGCTTCTTTGATGTTTCCAAAGATTTGAATTTTTTTTACCTTGTATCCTAACTCTTTGGCCTTTACCTCCATGGCTTTGAGACAATCATCATTATTTGCAATAATAAAATTTTTTATCTTTTCTTTTTTTGGTGTTTCAGGTATTGTTTCATTTGCCCCCTCTCTTAATACATGCCATACCTCTGGTGGAATTTTGATGGTCAACTTGTATTTTTTTATGATACCTAGTGCGTCTGCAAATGTCGTATTATCCATAAATGTGATGCCTGAGGCAATTGCTGACAGGTCATCGCCCTGCACATCAGACATTACAAGAGAAATTCCATGACACTTTAGATTCTCTAATAATTTTCCGCCCTTTATTTTTGATAAATGTTTTCTAATGCAATTAAACTCTTGAATGGTAGCACCGGACTTTAGTAAAAGATCAGTTACATGGATTTTATCGTTTAGAGTTATTTTTTCTGGAAGGGAAAGTAGTGCTGATGCACCCCCTGATACTAGGAAAATCACCAGTTCATC
>DATKZR010000048.1:0-3218 GCA_035527875.1 Nitrosopumilaceae archaeon
AAATAATATACATGTATTTGAATTCAGGCTGAAATTAAGTTTTTTTAGTCATTAAACCTCAAATAGTCGTGAGTATTACGACAATTTTTTAGATAAATTTAACCAAAACATTTGGCACAAGAATTTTTTTAACAATTCAAATAATAAATCATGGCTTGTTGGAAACCAATCTGAGTAGATGAATAATGAAGATACACTCTGAACAATTGTTTAATTATCTAACGTCGCGAGGATTCGAGTTAACAGTAGAGGATAAGGCAAACATTATTGAGATTATTCTCTTTGGGAAAAATGATAAAGGGAAATATTCTCAACAACGAGAGAAAAGTTTTGGTGGTTAAGAATCCAGAACTTTTGGATATAAATCCTAAAACCTGGTTAAGACCATATCAAAAGACAACTGTCTGGTACATGCTCAAAATGGGTCTTTTTTACCACTTTTTGGGTCTAATTTTGATGTATTTAGGCTCGAATTTAGCCACTTCAGTAATTTCAGGATACGCAACACCTCAAATTCCTGTATCTGTTTCACTTGCTCTTAGTGCAGGATTTTTTGAAGAGGCTGTATTTTTTGGAATTCCTACCTTTCTTTCGGGTCATCCAGTGGTAGTTTTGGCAAGTGGAATTGTTTGGTCTTCAGCTCATTTGTTTAACACCGGAATAATTTCCATTGAGACACTAGCGTATGGTGGTTTTTTGTTTTCTATTCCGCACATTTTTTTTAGTCTACGAACATGGTCAAGTGGAAAAGGATGGTTTGCAATAGCATTTCATTCTGGTTGGAACTTTTCCTTTTTGATGCTGTATTGTGGTATTGGTTTACGAGAATGTAGCATAATCAACGATGATCCCTTTGATATACTAAATATCATAATGGCAATAGCTACTATTTTTATGGTTTATCTTGCGTATATCAATCAAGTAAAGAAAAAACATGTTAATCGATTTCTCTATTTAATTCCGGTTGCAGTTTTACTAGTGGGATTATTTTTCTTATTTGGAAATGAAATCACAATTTTGAACTGAATTCTTTTTTAAACTCTTTATATGATTTTATCATGTTTGTCATGTATTCATCTAAACTTTTTCTTACACCAGGAAGATTCTGGTATAGTTCTTGCCATAATTTGCTATAGTATGGATCAGATGATAACAATCCTGAGGAAATTAAAATTAAAATTTCACGGGAAATTATGTTATCTCCTGTTTTTATTTTCTCTATTTGATCTTCTACTGCACTAAAATAACTCATGTACTTTTTAAAAATTTGCTGTGATTTTGTCAAGTTCATTGTTATGTCAAATCCTTCTTTTTCTAATTCTTTTTGAAATTCCTTGTTCTCAATCCATAATAAAAAATAATTTTGAATTGAAGAGGCAAATTTTTTGTCTTGCCTGTAAAAACCAATCATTCCATAAATTGTCGGACCATATTGGATTTTTTTCCGACCATCTGTCTTTGACTCATAAATTCTAATTTTACCTGCATTTTCAAGCTGCTTTATGTGCCGGTGAATAGTACCAATGGGTATTCTTGTCTTGGCATTTGCAGAATAGAGACTAAGTGGACCCAAGTCCATAATGTGCCTGAATATATCCAAAGAGGTCTTCTGAGAGGTGGACATATCCATTATATCCTATGTATTTGATAATAATGGATATATCTATTTCTGTGGATATATTAGTATGAAAAAAGTATTGCTTGCTGTTTTAATTTTATCTGGATCCTTTCCGTCAGTATGGGCAGCACAATTAGATGCCAAAATAATGGCAGATGATGATACCATTTCACCTTCGTTTTCTTTTTTACGAATTATATACATTGAATATACTGAAGGTGGAGAAATAGCACAATTACTTCGAGGAGAAAATCAAAACATTACCTTTACAGCCAATTCTAATACCTCGGACATGAAGGAGCTGATAAACCAAATAAATGAAAACCTAAAATCTCTTCCAAGTACAGTAATTGTTACCGCCGCCAAAGTGAACTATCAGGCATTACTAACTGGAAATCAAAATTCTGCAGTGCTTGAGGTAAAATTAAACTTGATTCCTACACTTTCAAATCCGGTAATAAAACAAAAGGAGGACGCTAGAACTATTGATGCAAATTGGAGGGGAATAACTTTGGATTCTCCAATACTTCTTGAGACACAATATGGCATATTAGATATTAACAATCCAAAAGAGGTTCTCAAAATTATGATTCCAAATGTTATGGAGAAATTTGGGGAATCTAATGTTGAAATTTTAGAGTTACCACTAGTTGATTCTACCAAAATATTGGAATTACCATTGTACAGATGGCATTCTTTGTTTGATAATACTGCAATCATTGCCAGCGCTGAGATATTCAACTTTACAGGAAAACACGTTCTTACTTACTATTCAATGGGTGAATGTAATTTTGAGTTGGGATTATGTCAAGACCGAGAATGGATACAAGAGTTGGAGCTTGATAAAAAATACAAAATTGTTATGATAGAATCTCGTGATGATGCATCAATTACCATTGAAGGCTATTCAGAGTTTTCTTCTCTTGGTTCGATTGAAACATTTGAGGCTAGTCTTTCTGCACCAGTTTCTGAAAAGCCTGCAACCAATGAATTTCCAGCAATGGTCATGTATAGTATGGCAAGTTTGGCAGCTGTTGGTGGAATTTCTATGTTTTTTTTTAGCAGCAGAAAGCTCAAAAAAGATCAAGATCAGGGACAGACAGGCATAGATCCTGCCCACTTGATAGTATATGAGACTAGTAATTCAGCAGGTGGGTACAAGACCAATCGTGGTGAGGCATATATTGAAAACCTCACTATTTCTAAAATGCCAGTGTCTCAAAAGATATAGGACAATTTGTGACCACGATTATGGAAAAAATTTTTTTTAATTAAGAAATAATAAATTTTCCACAAATTTGATCTTTTTTCAAATAAATCCACTGAGAAATCATTCATTGTCCTTTTATTCGGAACTCTAGTAATAATAGACATGGTAATTTACAGAACCAGCATGCAGATTGTTAGTGATCTTCTTATTGCAACCAAAGATTCTGGCGAAGAAGGAATAAAGACTACAAGGTTGTTGGCAAAGGCCAATCTTTCACATACCCGACTATCAAAATTCCTTGAAAACCTGACAGGCTCAGAACTCATCAACAAAATACAATACGATGGGAAAAATACATTTGTAATCACTCCAAAAGGGAGTCAATACTTG
>DATKZR010000049.1:0-4783 GCA_035527875.1 Nitrosopumilaceae archaeon
TTTTGGTCGCAACAGGAGAAGCAACGGATGCAGAAAAACTTGTTCCAATAGAATGGGCTCATCTTTCTGGGGTTAATTATAATACAATTGGGGATGCTGGTGAAGAATTCCTTTCTAATATTAGTAAAGATGCCAGAGTAAAGGTAAAGACTAGTCTTAATCCCATGGGATTTGATATTGATAATGTCTCAAATTATAATTTAGACGATAATTTCATCTCAAAACAGCTATCCATTAAACAATCTTATGAAACAATGGGAGTTATTCCTTCATTTTCTTGTATACCATACGAAATTTTTGATATTCCAAAAGAAGGAACTCAAGTCTCGTTTGCAGAAAGCAATGCGGCAATTCACGCTAATTCTTTTGACAATTTAAAAACTAACAAAGAAAGTGCGTTCAGTGCTTTAGCAAGTGCCTTAACGGGTAAGAGTCCAAATTCTTCCTTAAGAAAAGAAACCTCATTCAATTTAACAATACGAATGAAAGTTGAAAATCCAAATGAATTGACTTATGGGATGCTTGGATTTTTTGCTGGGAAGGTTGGAAATGAATCAGTAAACATTTCTGGTATAGGAAAAATGGATCGTCGAAGCTGTAAATCGCTTTGTGGTGGAATGGGCACTTCAGGAACTTGTGCAAAATTCAATTTCGATGAGGATGATATAGAATCTGAAAAAGTTGATTTTGATGATGATGAGATGGCTAAAGTTTATGATGAGTTGAACACATGCGAAAAAGGAGATTTAATCACGCTTGGAAGTCCTCAATTGGGATTAGAGGAAATCTCTGATTTAGCTGTAAAGCTCAAGGGACGTTCGTTCAAAAAAAGATGTATGATATTTTGTCCTAGATCTATTAAAGAACAAGCCACAAAATTAGGACATATCAACCACCTGGAACGAGCTGGGTGTGAAATTCTTTCAGATTGTTGCACTTGCCTAACTCCATTAATTAAAAAAGAAGAAGTAGATGCAGTAACAACAAACAGTATCAAAGGTGCTTATTATCTTAAAAATTCCAATGGTGTGGATGTAAATCTCAAATCACTATCTGAAATTATTGAAGATGAAACTAAATGAAAAAAATTCTAGTAAAAGGAAAAGTTAAAGGCAAAATTCTAAAATCACAAAATCCAATTAATTTTCTTGGAACAATGGATAAAAAAACTGGGATTATCAACGATGAACATCACGACTTGTTTAAAAAATCAGTTAAAGACACAATTTTGGTATTTCCATACGGAATTGGAAGTAGTGTTGGAGCATACACAATTTACTCTATCAAATCGAATAATTCTGCACCTCTTGCAATGATTTGTGAAAAGGCTGATCTTACCGTTGCAACAGGGTGTGCCCTAGCAAATATTCCCTTAATCACAATAACTAAAGAAGAATTTTCCTCACTTGAAAATGGAAAAGAAATATTGTTAGATACTGATTCTATTAGCCCAATAACTTTTCTTGAATAACTTCTCCATTAGGGTCTTTTTCTTTAAAGACAATCCCTTCAAATTTTTGAATTTCAATTTCTGGCTTTTTCCAGTAATCTTTTGGTAATTCAGCTTTTTCACATGTATGTTCAAGAAATTCTCTTTCGTTCCATCCATATTCAATTGGAACTTGGGGTAAAAGTAAGCCCGAATTATATCCATACGTCACAATTAATCCATCTTGTCCAACTTTAATTTTTGATAAGTATTCCTGAGGATCACTTACTTCAATTTTTGTGGGTGGGGTAAGGATCGTTACTTCAAAAGTTATTGAATCAAGTTCTTCAAATTTTACTGGAGGAAATCTTGGATCTTCAGTAGCTGCTGATATGACGGCCTCTTCAAGGGCATTAAACAATTTCTTATTTGGCAAGGGATATCCTATACAACCTCTCAATCCTAGACTAGTATTCAATGTAACAAAAATTCCAGATTTAAACGAAAAGTTTTCTTGGAATTCCTTTCCCAATTTTATCTTTGATCCATCTTTTAGATATTCAGTCACTATCCTCCTTGCAGTCCTTACTAGAATCTGACCATCTTTTTCTGAGATTTTGGTATTATTTTTCATTTAACTCACCGACAAACTTTTGAAGATTTTTTATATGTGTGCCTTCCCAAAAAATTTTATTGCAATCTGTACACTCCCAAAATTTATCATTATATTCTAAAACTTTATTCGGAATTTTTTTGTGAATATTATTTTTAATAACCGATTTCGTTTTAGAATTACACTTTGGGCATCTTGCTTTATCTCCATTTATCTCTATTATTTTCAAATTTAATTTGTTAATTATCTCACGAAATTGTTCAATTTCCAGGTTATTTTTTAAAAAAATAAATTTGATTGCATATTTTTGTGCTTTTCTAATTAAATCTTTATCTCGTGAAATAATAATTCGGTTATCCTTTTTGGCTGATTTAATTAATTCATCATCTTCAATATGTGGCAAATATCTAGAGTCATAACCCATCAATCTCAATTTTTTTGCAATATTTCCTAGCATTGCATCAACGAAAAATTTATGCTCCTTTTCTCCTTCAAGAAGCATCTCCAAATCCCACTTCCTTAATCTGACTTTGCCCCGCTGGTAGAACACGAACAAAATCATCAATGCTTATCTTTTTGGTAATTTCTTCTTCTAACTTCAAAAATTCTATTCTAATTTTCTTTGCCACATCAACCATTTCTGAACCATGTGGTTCAATAATTGCATAACAAATTGAATTTTTTTTAATTGTTGCCAGCGGACCTGATGTTAAAAGATAATGATCATCTTGTGGTATGATGCCAACAGCTAACCTAAGTGATGGTATATTTACAAAATTTCTTTTACCTTCAATGGTAAACGATCCCTTGGGAAGAAATTGTCCGCTTGGGGCTGATTTTTTTACCTGTTCAGGATTTACCCAATAAGCACTAAGTCCATACATTCCTTCTCTCCAAGCTCTACTAAAACAAACAGTAGCATGTGCAACCTCATTCATACTAATAGCTGATGGGGTTTCTGCGTCTTTTAGTATAAAAAATGGGGATCCATAAATATCCCCATGAAAAATTTTATCATTTTTTCCAAGATGTTTTCTTACAATTGCAGAATTTGATGGTGCATCTCGTCCACCTATTGCAAGCATTCCATCAGAGGTAAAAAACCACCTGTAACGCTCATACCAATTTTTTTTCCTAACTTCGGAGACTAGAATTTCTTTCATTTCTACCTGAGATTTATTTTTAAATTTTTCAAGTTTTTTCTGAGTTTTATTTTTGATCTGTTCAATTGATTTAATGGCACCTGATTGACGTTTTGCTTCATTAAACAAACTTGAAGCAATTGATTGTAGTGGTGCCTTTGAATTTATTTTTATTTTTTCATCTCTGATAACAATTAAAGAACTACCTTTTTCTTTGGTTAATTTGGCATTATGCTCGGCTAAAATACTCTGAGCATTGACATCTTCGATTGAAATTATCCCTTTTGATACCATCTCGTATAAAGAATTTGCAAAATTTGTTATGTATTCTGATTTTTCTTTTACTATTTCTATAGCCTTTTCCTGTTCTGATAATTGTGTTTCAAGGTCCTTAATTTTTTTGTCAGATTCACTAGTCTGTGCGGTCTTTCCTTGCTTTACAATATTTTCTGTAAAAACAACATCTAACCCTTCCATGAAACTATTAACAGAAGAACATTTTTCATCTAATTCACCTAATTTGATAGGAATGACTTCAGCTTTATCATTATGAATTATTACCGGATCATGATTACCTGTGGTCACATTTGCAACGATTGATTTTGTGGTCTGAAAAATATTTTTGATTTCGTTTTCACTTAAACTTGTACCAATTTTTTTTGAATCTACGTTAGATAATTCAAATATTCCTTCAACATATTTTTTTGGTAAACCCAGAGTTCTTCCTACCCACTTTCCTGCAATTAAATCAGATGTAATAAGATCCTCAAAATCTGAATCTTTAATGTGAAAAATATCTATTCCACTTTGAGGTGGAGTTGCGTATTTCATTCCCACCCCTAACTTGCGATGTCTTACATCTATGGAGTGTTGTAAAGCCAGAATTTTCATTTCTTCATTACATAACAAGATGTTTCCCTCGCCAAAAAATTCACCAATTATTACAAATTCCTTATCAAATCCTGTAAATGTAAAATATGCAATTCTTTCAGATCCTATCTGCTCAATTTTTTTTATTTTAAATCTAAGAAGATCACTTCGCAATCTTTTCAATAGTTTATTTGGTTCAATTTGATCGATTTTCACTGAGGTCAACCAAACCCCAGATGTAGAAATCATCATTAAAATATCTGATTTTTCTGGATGGTGCAATTTGAATAAAATGCTATCTTTGGTAATTCCCCAGATGTTGCTTACATAGTAGCCTTGAACTTCTTCCGAAATTCTATTCACTAGATAATTCAGCTCAATGCCAGCAAGGGTCATGACAAAATATTCAATATATGAAAATATATTCTTGCGGTTCTTTACGCTTATTTTCTGACCAAAGATTTTAAACGAGGATCACTTGAGACACACTAGAAATTTACTTGGCAAAACATAAAAAGAAAATATCTGAACCTACTCCCAAAAATGAAGATTCTAAAGAAGAATCTATTGAGAATAGTTCTGAGGAAACTCCCAAAATTGAATCTAGCGAGACTCCTGTTATACCTCCAACTGAACCTATAACAAATTTAGCTGAGAAAAGCGAAAAAGATAGAAAACTAAACAAATTATTCTGGTTAAGAGTCTGTCTTGCCATTATTGCAGGTACTA
>DATKZR010000050.1:0-11987 GCA_035527875.1 Nitrosopumilaceae archaeon
AGTTTTAATATCTAAATTTTGTTGTGTTACGTATTTTTCCATCCCACATTTTTTTAAATTCTTTGCTGCAATCTTCATAAAATTCTCATCAACGTCAAATGTGTATACATGTCCTCTTGGTTTTACAATACTTGCAACAAACGAAGTTAATGATGCACTACCTGTTCCAATTTCCAAGATTTTCTGGCCATCTTTGATTCCAGCCCTGGCAACAATATATCCAAGGTCTTTTGGATAAACAATTTGAGTACCATGCTGAATCTTCATGATATAATCATACATTGTGGGTTTTAGAAGGTAATCGTACTTGTCCTTGTTTGTAATTAATTTAGAACCATATTCTTTTCCAATCGCATCTGCATGTTTTAAAATCCCAATATGTGTGTGAAGTACTTCTTTTTTTGAAATTTTTACTAGCCATTTTTTTGAGGAATTAAAGTAAAACAAAACTGGAGAGTTTTGTTTGATTAATTCCATATGATTTCCTTTTAAATTTTAGATAATAACCTACTGCCAATACCAATCAGAAATTTAAATTTACAATGGATTTTTTATCAATCCTGGTCCAAAATTTCAATTCAATATAGTTAAAGAATTAGCACTTTGGTGAAAAATTTTGAAGTGGTCAAATTAACCACCTAATTGACATGTTAAGAGTAGGTCAACCTAGATATGATGAGTCAATTTGAGCCTAAAGAAACGTCATTTGAGCGTGAGAGGGCAATATTAGAGGAAATTCGCAAAAATCCCAACTTGCATCATAATGCCTTGATTAAATTGATGGTTCCAAAATACATGGCTAAAACAACTTTTGAGAAGACAAAAAACCACATGCTTGAGAAAAATGTTTTATCTGTAACTAAAAGAGGAAACAAAAATTTTTACCACATTACTGAAAATTACCAAAAAAAATCCTTACAGATGATGGAGAGAATAACTCATGAAAATTATCAACGTTTACAACACGAAATAAAGAGAATAAAGGATCACCAACATATAGGGGTAAATGAGAAAATTTCAACATGTGTCCAATTATTAAGAGAATTACTTTCCACAGATAACGGATTTACAATTTTAGATTCTGTAAAAAATCCAAAAAAAACTCTGTACAAAGATGAACATCTTTCAATTCAAGAAATGATTTCAAAAGTTTTTGAGATAATTATTGAGGACCGAGATTTTGAATTAATTTATCCTGTTGTAATGAAATATGTTAAAATAGATACATCAAATGATTTTTGATATTCACAATAATTTTTGTAACAAAATAATTATAACAAAAATTTATTTGCACGAACAAAAAATACATTATTGTAATAAAATAACTGTTACAAAAATTAATTATGGTTGCAATTTTGACAATGATACTAATGTATGTAATGATTACTACTGACACCTCAGTATACTTAATAGAGGTTTTTTTTTGTTGAAAACACAATGACGCAAAATAGAAGAGCCGTAGGAACTTTTGGATTTGTTGCAATTGCAGCAATTCTGACAGTCGCTATGGTCTCTGCAAATCTAACGACACAACAGATACAAGCAGAACACGAACCAGCAATTGCTGCAAAAAAAGCAGGAATGTCAATGATGAAGCCAACAGTAGCTACTGCAGTTGCAGTAGGCGCTAGTTCAATTTCGGTTCCTCAATAACTTGCCCACTTTGATATCAAAAGTAATGATAAAGGGGATTGGTTAGTTGATGCAACAATTGAATGTGCAACAGCAACCCAAGTAAAAGCAACCGGTAAGCAATCAAAACTTTCTGGTGCCTATGCAGGTGCAAAGGTTTGGTATGAACTTGACCATGTGCCAGTATCAATACTTACTGGTAACCAAGTACAAAAAGGAACTCTAGGTGAAATATCAGGCGAGGCTACTTGGAATCTCTGTGAACAGGTCTTTGAAATGCAATCAAACTTCAATGACTTGATAATTCAGTGTGATCAAATAGACATTGATGCAGGATTGTGTACTGACGAGGAATTAGGACATTTAGTATTCCTATGTGATGGCGAAACTGAAATAGATGCAAACAACGATGCATGTTCTCAATCATTAGAAGTATTCTCAAAGAATGCTGGAACTCATGGAGCCACAGTAATGATACATGATGTATCAGCAGGCCAATCTCATACGATTTCCCTAATGGCTATACTCAGTTCTGGTGGAAGTTCAGAGAGCACCCTAGAATCTACTACTGTTGATGACACTTCAGACAACTTTGTGGATGCAGGAGTTATGATCGGCAAGAGAATCGTAGTTGCCGAGCCAATCCACATGCAAACTGTTCAATCTGGAAATTAAGTCCCTGATAAGGATTAACTCTTTTTTTTTCTTTTTAAGAATAGAATTAAGATCATCCAAAATCAAAAATAGGTTTGCTATTTGTAATAACAAAAATCAATATTTTGATTAACAAATTAACACCGAATCATGACATTTTTATGACTTTTATATTAAACTGGATTTAAAGAAATTCTAAGACGCTTGAGCTCCGAAGTTTCACAAATATCTACCCCAGACGCTGTTTTACGTATAAAGAGACTGATTGACACCAATCAGGGAGACCCAGGACGACTACAATACATTTCAGAAACTCTCCAAAAGGGGAAAAAATTATTCCACTCTGATCAAATTTACCTAGAAAAGAAAATCTCAGCCAGAGTAATTCCTATCCAAATAAAGCGACCAACTGAAACTGATGAGAAGATAAAAATTGTAAAAAAAATATTGGTATTAAATTTAGGAGATTCAGGACGACTACAACATATTTTAAAAACACTAGAAGGAAAAAGAACACTATATCATTCTGATAATTTGTATCTTGATTCAAAAACACAACAACTTCAAGAATTTATGGAAGGTAAGAGATTAAAACAAAGATTTAGATCAACAATCCCAGCAAGGCCAACTTCAGAATTTATTAAAAAGCCTATTGTTTATCCAACACCAGAAGTATCATTTGAAAAAATTGAACAAGCCATCAATCCAGAGCAATCCGAAAAATTAGTAGAAGAAACACCCACCGCAGAACCAAAACAAGCCTCTGAATTTTATGATTTAATTGAGGATACTGACAAAATAGATTCAGAAATACAACAAGAACATGAACAAATCATTAAACTGCAGCATATTCAACAAAAAAATAAATTAAAGCGGGATGAATTATCACATTTAATTGCATATCGTCAGGAATATGAACAGAAATTAAATCTCCAAAAAGAACTTTTGCAAAAAGAAATTAATATCGAGCAAGAAAAAATCAAAGAAAAAGACAAGCTTGTACAGGAACTAATTAAAAACCAAGCCAAATTAATTCAATCAAAAGCAGAAAGAGAAGTGCTACTTGAACAAATCAAAATTGACAAAGAAAAATCAGATAAAGAACTACAACAAGCGCAAAAAGAACTAGAAGCAGTAAAACAGCAATATGAAGCCTTTCAAGATATAACAGGATTAAAAAAACAGATTCTCGACGATCAGATTAAAGAGCAAAGTGAAAAAATTGACAAATTAAAAAAAGATTCAGATTAATTTCTAAAATTCAAAATTAGGTAAAATATTTGACTAATTTAGGCACAAATTTCTTAAAATTTTTTAAAAAAGATCGATCTTTATTTTTTGAGGAAAAAAAAGAGTGTTTTAATAAATGCAAAGACTTTGCTCATGTATGATTAGAGCAGTAGTAGTTGATGATGACAAAGATACTGTCGCAGTTTTTTCAGAAATTCTTGATAGCAATGACATTGAAGTTGTTGGCAAAGGATACAATGGTCAAGAAGCAGCTTTTCTGTATCAGAAATTAAAACCAGATGTTATCTTTTTAGATGTAATTATGCCAGTTTATGATGGGATTTATGCATTGACTAAAATTAGAGAGATGAACCCTAATGCAGTTGTAATAATTACAACAAATCAAATGACCATTAATGCTCAAATTGCACTAAACAAGTTAAGCCCATCTGCGATAATCAAAGAACCAATTGACGTCAGTGAAATAATTAAAATAGTTAATCGATTGTGTGCCCCATCACTTGATTCAGAAAATAAAATGAAGAAAACAATGGTTACACTTGCAATAAAAAATACACTTTTGGAACTTGGAATTCAAGATTATGATAAAGTAGTCTCCCTTCTCCAAAAAAATTATAGTTGTACGTTAGATGACTGTTATGAAAATCCAGTATACTTGAGGCATATTCTAAGGGAACTCTACGGGAATTCATATCCAGACATTTTCAAGTCAATTTCTGAAAACATGAAGGATATTTCCTCACAACCATCAGTCAAAGATTTTTTGCAAGTTTTAAATATATAATTTTTTAATGGTCAATGCCTAGTCACGTATTCATTAAATACAGCATTGATTCATGTTTCATATGGCAAATATGAAATGTGTATCATGTGGAATTAGTTTCTTTTCTCCAATGGGTTCAGAAAAATGTTCCAGATGTGCAGGTAAAAATCCCCAAGAACAGGCAGGTCATGATTCTTGCGGTTGTGGCCATAGCCACTAGTTATTTTTTTTATTTAGATATTAGAATATAGGAAGATTTTTCCAAAATCAATCAAGCATTTGCAATAATAATTGTCTTTGCAAGAATGTTACAAAAAATGAAATAATTTTGAAGTTTTGGCTATCATCTAAAAGTTCAAAATGAGAAAAATCAGATTTAAACGAAAATATGATTGATCGTAGAAACCTTTTTCAAATTTTTTAAGAAAATATTTAATTATTTAACGGATCCATAAAAGATCCAATCGGGTGAATGAATTGTTAGAAATTAAACCAAATTATTTTGATGCATTATTTGACAAAAACCCTGCTTTAATGAGAATAGAAAAAAAAGAAAGCATAGTAGATCATGAAAAAATATCTGAAATCAATTCAGATGATTTTGAGGCATTTTTCAATCTAGGTGTTGGATTGGGAGACATCGGGAACAATGAAGAAGCTATAGCGTGTTATGAAAAATTGTTGGAAATTAGTCCAAATCATATGAATGTATTATTTAATTTAGCCGGTGCTTTTGGGAGATTGAAAAAACATGAAGAATCTATATCGTGTTATGATAAATTGTTGGAAACTAATCCAAATCATATCAACACAATATTCAACAAGAGCATTGAATTGACCAAACTTGGAAAACATAAAGAAGCTATAGTATGTTATGACGAGGTGTTGAAAATTAGTCCAAATCATATGAATGCGTTATCCAACAAGGGTGTTGCGCTAACTAGAAGGGGAAGACTGGAAGAAGCTATGAGATGTTATGACAAGGCGTTAAAAATTAATCCTGATCATTTGAATACATTATCCAACAAGGGCGTCATATTTTGTTTTCTTGACAAATTTGAAAAAGCTGTATTATTTTTTGACAAAGCCTTGAAAATTAATCCAAATGAGCCAAAAATAATAGCCAACAAAAATCTTGCGTTAAGTAAACTGGATAAAAAGAATCCAATGTTGTTAAAACCAGAATAAAAGTAACGGCTAAACTAGTCATGTGATTGTTTTTAGCATTAATTTTTAGAATGAATATGAAGATACTATGGAGAAATCTAAGAAATTGGAACATAGATCTTGCCAACAAAACTAAACATTTATGACTTGAAACCCATTGATTAATTGTAATTGGTTTGCACGCCAACAACCAGAAAGGATTTCAGTTGAAAAATTGAGCCTTTCTGGATTACATTTTATCAGGCGCCATAATTCCCAACAAACCCAGCGCCTTCTCTATTGTTATCTTAAAGGAATGAACCAGACATAACCGGGATTTTTCAAGATCTATATTGCCAATTTCCAAAACTTTGACATTTTCATAAAACGAGTTGAAGGCCACCGCCAAGTTATGGCAATATTTAGAGATCACTTTGGGGGATAGATTCTTTGCAGCATCTCTGACCTGTAAATCAAACAAGCCGATGGTTTTCACAAGATTAATTTCATTTTGATCAATCAATAATGAAAAATCAACATCAATAGAAGGAATTTGTTTAGACTTTTCAATGATTCTTGCGGCCCTTGCGTGGGTATATTGGATGTAGAGTGCCGTATCACCTTCTAAACTAAGGGATTTATTCAAATCAAAGGTAATGATCTTATCAAGATCTTGTTTTATCATCTCATAACGTAAGGTTCCAACTGAAATTTGGTGTGCAATCTTTTCAATTTCAGATGAATCCAAATCTAAGTTTCTCTTTGCAGTTTCCTCTTTAGTTTTATTTTTTAACAAATCATACACAGAATCGGCATTAACGTAAAGTCCTTTTCTACCAGACATTTGAGCTTGTTTTCCCTCTGTATCAAGTCCTAGAGTTTTTGCAGTATCGGCGCTAAGAGTGACAGATTCATATCCCAAATGAACATATGCATCAGATTTTGATTTGAAATTTCCCATAAGCATTGTTATTATTTTTTGTAATCGAGCTTGTCTTGAATCTATTACTGTAATCACTTTTTCGCCTGTAAAATTTTGTTTTGGTTCAATGGAATCACCAAGGGTCGTTTGCCAAAGAATACGAGAACCTGTTTGTATTTTTTTGTATTTTTTATAGTTAAAGGGATCTTCAAGTAATCCTAGTTTCCATGCAGCATATGGGATGTCTTTAGCGATGTAGGTTGCAGTGCCGTTACTCCGGACAATAACCTTATCCTCATCTTTTCCTTCTCCTCGGATAACCCAGCATCCGGAGTTTTTTCCATCAGTTTCAAATTCAATTAATTTCATCTCCTTGAGTTTATCAAAGATTTTACCCCATAATCCAGAGCGTATTATTTGTGATTCATAGTTTAGACAATCATACGTTACACCTAGATTCCAGCACGTTTGTAGCTGATTTTCAAGTACTTTGCCTGTTATTTCATCTGCTAAAAGAGCAGTTTCAGAATTTTCATCTTCGAGTTCTTTGAGAACATTTTTACGAATTTCTTCTAAACTAGGATCCTTTTCAAATTTTTCAGTAGTTTTGACATATACATCATCTCCACAATAATGATCAAATTTCTTTCCTTTAGGTGGTTCTTGAGAGAATCCTAGGTGCAAAAAACCTACTAGAAGGTCTGCCACCTGAAGACCTGAATCATCTACATAATTTAGTACCTTTACGTTATAGTTTGATTTTTCAAGTATTCTAGAAATAGTGTCACCAACAATTATGTTTCTAACGTGTCCAATGTGAAGAGCTTTGTTTGGATTGACACTAGTATGTTCAACTACAATTGTGGAATTTTTTCCCAAATCTACAAAACCAAACTCTTCTAAATTGGATTCAGACAAAATCAATTGATTTAATTTTTCCCAATTTGCAAAGAAATTAAGGTATCCAGATGGGTGAGACTCTACTTTTGAAACCAACGTATGGTTAAGTGAAGAATATTTTTCAGATAATGTGTTTGAAATTTCCTGAGGACTTTTCTGGAGATTCTTTGCAAGTAAAAACGAAATGTTAGAACTGGCATCGCCGAATCCAGGTTTTGCAGATTCTACGATAAATGGAACATCAGATATCTCTAGGTCAGATAGAATTTTGAAAAGATTATTTTCAATCTCATCAATTATTGCTTTGAATGTCAATATTATACACCAAATATTTGAGGAGCTAATTTATCTAATGCTTCAATAACGCCATCTCCGGCTTTGGCAGATACGGTCATGGTTGCTTGTGATTTTACATCGTTAAAGGAATTTCCCAACGCAACGCTTGTTTTTGCCACCTTGAATAAAGGAACATCCGTTGCACTGTCACCAATTGCAATTACATCCTCAGAAGAAATTGATAATTTTTTCATAATTTCCTTAAACCCTGTACCCTTATCAATTCCACGAGAATTGATATGAATTGCATATTGACTATCAGATAATGAAACATCCAGATTTTCCTTTTCAATTATCTTTTTTGCCAGATCTAGATCAAAGGTTCTCTGCAATACAACTTCAGTCATTCGTGGAAAAACAGGTTTTTCAAATACATTGTCGATCTTAGCTTGAATTATCTGAAAAGCTTCCCTGCATAGATCAATATTCCCTAGTAAAACATGATCATTTGTATCCATTGTAATACAACCCCCATTTTCCCCGACTGCAATTCTTGTAGTTCCGCCAAATATAGATAGTAAAAATCCTTCAACAGACGATCTCCCTGTAACAAAGATCACATTATGACCAAGATTTGTTACATGTCGCAACGCAGCAAGAGCTTCGAGATGAATTCGCCCACCCCCATTTTCAGTAATTGTTCCGTCGATATCTACAGCAAATGTTTTGGGATTCATGTAATTGATTTTTCATACCGAATAATATTTGCTGCGAAAAAAATGTGCCAATATTGATTAGTACTCCAAAGACATGAAGAACATGGTAAAAAAAGGAGTTATCCAGGAAATTTTCAGTAAAGCAAGATTTTCTGGAGAAGCAAATCTGTATGTTGTTTGTTTTAGAGATTTTGAAAAAATAAGAGAGATCACCCTGCCAAAGTTTATCATAGAGTCTTATAACTTTCAAAAGATACCCTCCTCCAGAATTACAGAGATTAGAAAAAATAATACGATTTTATTTGAAAAGAATTCAAAACAGGATGAGTAAAAGTGGGAATTCCTGAAAAAATTAAGGCCATACAAGATGAGATGAGTCGAACTCAGATTAACAAAGCTACAGAACACCATGTTGGGATATTAAAAGCAAAAATTGCAAAACTAAAACGAGAGCAAGAAGATAACGTTGTAAAAAAAAGTGGAGCAAAAACAGATGGTTTTGATGTAAGAAGGTCTGGAGATGCAACTGTGGTGTTCATTGGATTACCAAGTGTAGGAAAATCAACTTTGCTTAACAAAATGACAGATGCACAATCTACAGTTGGAGCTTTTCGATTCACAACCCTAACTGTTGTACCTGGAATGATGGATTATAGAGGTGCAAAAATTCAAGTTCTCGATCTTCCAGGAATTATTAAAGGAGCATCGTCAGGAAAGGGGCTTGGAAAAAGAATTCTCTCCGTTGCTCGAAGCGCTGACCTAGTTTTGCTAATGCTGGATGTATTCCAACCTTTCCATGAAGATGTATTGGTTAATGAATTAGGAAATATAGGAATAAGATTAAACACCCTTCCTCCAAATATTACGATAGAAAAATCACCTATGGGTGGCATAGCCGTTGCCCAACAAGTAAAGCTTACAAAAATTTCAGAGAAACACCTAAAAGATATTTTACACATTTATGGGATTGTTAGTGCAAGAGTAGTAATTAGAGAAGATGTGACGTCAGAACAATTAGCAGACCACATTGCAGGAAATATTAGTTATTCAAAATCGCTAACTATACTAAACAAAATTGATTTGGTAGATAAAAAATTTCTTAAAGATTTGAAAAAGAAAATAAAATCTGATGTGATTGAAGTTTCTGCAAATTCTGACATCAATATAGAATTACTTAAAGAAAAAATTTATGAAAAATTAAATTTCATTAGAATTTACATGAGACCGAAAGGCGGAGAAACAGATTTCAAAGAACCATTAATTGCCAGAGAAGGAGATACAGTAGAAGATGTTTGCAATAAACTTCACCGGCATATGAAAAAACAATTCAGATTTGGAATGGTATGGGGGAAAAGTGTAAAATTTGGTGGACAAAGAGTAGGATTAACCCATATTTTATTGGATGAAGATGTTTTGACTATAATTAAAAAACGTGGGATGTGATTCTGTGGAAATTAAGAAAATTCGATCAAAATAATATGTGCCAATAAAAATTCTAAACGAATTAAAGCATTATTGCAATAAATTATTTTTGTAAACTGAAAATTTCAGGCATAAATTAAGTTCATAATACGTTAAAAATTAAAAAAAACGTAAAATAAAAAATTAACAAATAAAAATTTTTTTTTTCGATCATGAATTTTTTTTCAGGATAAAATTTCGTTTATTAATTGTGATCAACTTGTATAATTTTCTTTAGTTTAACTATAGAATAACGATGAAAATATTGGATCAGCAATGGCTACAAAACGAAAAGCTGCAACTAAACGTAGATCACCTGCTAAAAAAGCAGCTCCAAAGAGAAAAGCAGCTCCAAAGAGAAAAGCAGCTCCAAAGAGAAAAGCAGCTCCAAAGATAAAAGCAGCTCCAAAGAGAAAAGCAGCTCCAAAGATAAAAGCAGCTCCAAAGAGAAAAGCAGCTCCAAAGAGAAAAGCAGCTCCAAAGAGAAAAGCAGCTCCAAAGAGAAAAGCAGCTCCAAAGAGAAAACGATAATACGTTAAAAATAACAACAATCGTCGTTTAGAGGCGATTTGTTTCCCTTTTTCTAATTTAATATTGACAAAAACATTCCGTTTGAAATGGGTTAATTAAAAAATCATTAAAAATTTTTAAATTAAAAAAATTGATTTTAAAAATTATTTTAATAAAAAATAAAATTTACAGAAAAAAATCTGAAAAATATTATCGTGGTAATTATTTTTTGTATTAGTAAAGATAACTCATTAGTTTGATTTGCTCTTCAGTTGTAATGATATCTTTTGTAGTTAATAGGTCTAAAAGATCTTTAAACAAATCTTTTTGGTCGGCAGACATTCCACCTGCTAATCCTTTTTCACCTGGTGAGCCCGGTGGACCTCGTGGACCTGGTGGACCAACTGGACCTTGTTCTCCCATAGGACCATGTTCTCCTAAGGGACCTAGTGGACCTGTTGGACCTCTTGTACCTTGTGGACCTTGAATTCCTTGTGGACCTTGTGAACCTGTTTCTCCTGGTGGACCAGAGGGACCTCTTTCGCCTTGTGTTCCTTGTGGACCTTGCGGACCTCTTTCACCTGTAAGACCATGCAAACCTGTGGGACCTTTTTCGCCAATTAGACCAGTAGGACCTTTTTCTCCTTTATCTCCCTGAGGACCAGGAACTCCTGTTAATCCTTTTTCTCCTGCTGGTCCCTGAGGACCTTGGGGACCTTTTTCGCCAACTGGACCTTCAGAACCTTTTGTTCCCTTCTCACCAAATGGACCAGGTGGACCTTTAGGACCTGTTTCTCCTTGTGGTCCAACAGGACCTGTGATCCCTTTTACTCCTTGTGGACCTTGCTGTCCTTTGTCACCTTGGTGACCGGTTGGTCCAGTTAACCCCTTTTCTCCAATAGCACCTTGAGGACCTTGTGGGCCCTTTTCTCCAATAGGGCCTTTACCACCTATTTCTCCCATTGGACCAGTAACTCCCTTGTCACCTATTGGACCAGATGGTCCAGTTGGACCTTTATCACCTATTATTCCAGGTTTTCCTTGAAGACCTTTTTCTCCCTGAACACCTGGTGGACCTGATGAACCCTTTTCCCCAACTGGGCCAGTAGACCCTGTTAATCCTTTATCACCAGATACTCCTTGTGGACCTTTGTCACCTTTATCGCCAGGTGATCCTCTAATTCCAAATGGACCTTTGTCACCATTTGGTCCTGTTAATCCTTTATCGCCAGTTGGCCCTATTGGTCCTCGAAGTCCCAAAAGGCCTCGTTCCCCAATAGCACCAGTAGGCCCTGTTGCTCCTTTGTCCCCTATAGGACCTGAAATTCCTTTATCTCCATGTGAACCCCTATCTCCTGTTAATCCTTTATCGCCAGATACTCCTTGTGAACCCTTGTCACCTTTATCGCCAGTTATTCCTTTGTCACCGAGTGGACCTTTGTCACCAGGTGGACCTTTGTCACCGAGTGGACCTGATAGACCTTTGTCACCGGGGGATCCCTTGTCACCTTTATCGCCAGTTATTCCTTTGTCACCGGATGTACCTTTGTCACCAGGTGGACCTGATGGACCTGATAGACCTTTGTCACCGGGGGATCCTCTTACACCCATCAATCCTTGTTCTCCGTCTAGACCTTTCCCTCCAAGAAAACTTTGTTGTCTTGGAGATGTTTGTGAAGATGTATTGGATCTTGGAGTTACTTGAGTTTCAGTAGTTGTAGGTTTTGGAGAAATTGATTTAGTTTTTGTTAATGGA
>DATKZR010000051.1:0-12255 GCA_035527875.1 Nitrosopumilaceae archaeon
AGAGATTCAAAAATTTTATTTTAAAAAAATTGACAAGCAGTATCTAAGTTCTAATTAGATAATTTTTCGTCTTCATATAACCAGCACTGAACAAAACCTGTTTTAGTTTCAAATTTAGGAGGAAGTGTTTTACATTTTTCGATTGCTAAAGGACATCGTTCTATAAATCTGCATTCGGTTGGTGGCCGTAATAGACTGGGAGGAATCCCTTTGATGTATGTTGGGACATCTCCGTGTAGTGTTGGAATAGATTTTAGAAGTCCTTGAGTGTAAGGATGCTTTGGATTTTTGTAAATTTCAAATGAAGAGCCAAACTCTATTAATTGTCCACCATACATTATTCCAATTTTTTCTGAGATTTCAGATAACACAGCTAAATCATGTGTAATGAACACAAATGACATGCCCTCTTTTTTGAGTTTTTTGAGAAGGTTGATAATTTGAGCCTGAATCAATACATCCAGAGCCGTTGTGGGCTCATCTGCAATTACCAGTTTTGGTTTTAGGAGTAAAGCCATTGCAATAATTACCCTTTGTTTCATGCCACCACTTAGTTCATGAGGATATTTTTTTAAAACCACTTCATCCAGACCGACCGAATCAATTGCATCTTGAGTGGTTTTCTTAAAATCACCTTGAAAATTATGTTGCTTTAAAACCTCTATAATTTGATCCTGTATGGTAAAAACAGGATCAAGCGAATTCATTGCACCTTGAAAGATCATTGATATTTTTTTCCATCTAAATTTTTCATCAAACTCAGATTCAGAAAGATCTAAAATAGATTCATCATCCAAAATTATTTTGCCATGTACCTCACCTCCAGAAAGCATTCGAATAAGTGAAAGACCAAGTGTACTTTTTCCACATGCACTTTCTCCTGCAATGCCAAGTGACTCCCCTTCCTTCAAATCAAAACTTACATTTTCTACGGCATAAACTGGGCCATTCGAAGAAGAATACCTAGCAGTTAGATCTCTTACGGACAGTTTCATATGATTAGTGGATCAGTTCTATGATTTTTGCTTTTCATTAAAGGATATAAACAACTTTGCAAGATAGTATAAAGTCGACTCACATGAAACTTCCAATATGTACTTTTGATGCTAAAAATTCTGTTCTTTGTCCTCAATGTGAAAAAAGGGTGGAGGAGGGTGAAATTACAAAAGCAGATGTTGATGCATCAATCAAATTGGCAAATTTAGCAAAATCAAACCAAGAGATCGACAAATTTACGCTGTATTCTTGCAGAGAGTTTGATGGAAATTTTGTTCTGTCTTTTTCAAAAAATGATATTTTAACAATAAGACAAAGTAGAGTTTTTTACCGACTTCTCCAGGATCAATTTCAAGGGAAAATCTGGCTAGTAGAGGCAGAGGAAAACGACCAAAAGTTTATCGAAGATATGTTTTTTCCTACCAAAATTTTGTCAATAAACTCTGTATGGCCCCCAGGCCAAATGCAAAAAACTAAAGCAGTTGTTTCAGGAAAGTGGACCCCAAGATTCCCAATAAATACAGAGGCCGTAATTCAAATTGTTAAAGACGCACGAAACCTCGACATTGAGATTGAATTTGAGAACAAAAGAACGTGATTTGATTGGGATTTGTAAAGACACATGATATTTCAGAGTTAAATGTAGATTTAATTGGAAAACAGGTGGTCTTAGGCGGATGGATTGAGGATCTCCGTAAACTAGGAAAAATGACCTTCATTACACTTCGAGATGTTTCTGGAATTTCGCAAATTATAGTCAAAGGAGAATTAAATGAAAATTTGGAAGAATTAAATCGTCAAAGTGTAGTTAGCATAAAAGGGATTGTACAAGAAACCAAAGCACGTGATTTTAATTTTGAAATAAAAGCTGAAGAAATTGATGTATTGGCAAAGGCAATTCATCCTTTACCAGTTGATCCTATTGGAAGGTTGGAGAGTAACATCGATACTAGATTAAACCATCGTGCTCTGGATATGAGAAATCAAAAGACTGCTTCAATTTTCAAATTAAGGCATCATGTTTTAGAAACATTACGAAACACATTATCTCAGAAAAAATTCATAGAAATCACAACTCCAAAAATTATTGGTAGTGCCAGCGAAGGAGGAGCTGATTTGTTTTCATTAGATTATTTTGGACAAACAGCATATCTCGCTCAAAGTCCACAGTTATACAAAGAGCAAATGACCTTAGGATTAGAAAGAGTGTATGAGATTTCTAATTTCTACCGAGCCGAAAAATCACACACAGGTCGTCATCTAAGCGAATTTACCAGCGTTGACATTGAAGCGGCATTTATGGATTATAATGACGTGATGGATATTTTAGAAAATTTAATAATTGAAGTATACAAGTTCACATCTGAGAATTGCAAACAGGAACAAAAAGCAATAGGACATACAATCGAGATTCCATCGGCTCCATTTGAAAAAATATCGTATAGCCAAGTAGTGGATGAACTAAGACAGGAAGGAGAAAAATTAGAGTTTGGTGATGATTTGCTTGATTCCCATCTTAGAATTGTTGGAGACAAACACCCTGGATTTTACTTTCTTACTGATTGGCCTATGAAATTAAAACCGTTTTATATTAGAGAAAAAGACGAAGACCCCACACTATCACGGTCATTTGATCTTCAATACGGATATCTCGAACTATCATCAGGGGGAACAAGACTTCACAATACAGATACTCTAAAAACAAGACTCAAAGAGCAAGGATTGGATCCTGCTCAATTTTCAGACCACCTTCAAACTTTTGATTGGGGTATGCCACCGCATTCAGGATGGGGATTGGGGCTCGACAGGCTCATGACCACTTTAATTGGAATAGATAATGTACGAGAAGTTGTCTTGTATCCAAGAGATCCAGATAGATTGAAACCATAAACATCAAAATTGAATTTTTGGAAATCAGATTTTTATTAGAAAAAAAATACCACTTTTTATGATTGAAAAGGAAGACGCGAAAAAAGTATCTGAGGTGATAGGAAATAATCTAATTGGAGTATCGCATGACTCTAACAATTTTCAGAAACTTCCAGATACATTTTGGGGGTATTTTGCAAGAGGTCACGATAAAAAAGGAGCATTTGGAGTAATTCTCAGTTATTCAGAAAATCAACAAGATGTAGACGACCTAATCAAATTGTATGAAGAGTGGGTTACAAAAAACAAGAATAAAAAATCAGAATAATCTATTTTGTTTCACGCAATAGTTTTCTATACCCCTGACATTCCGCACAGATAGGTTTGCCTTTGTAATTTGGATTACCATCAGTGATTTTTAGAGTAGCCTTGTTCATTTTACATATACAACAGTCAACCATTTACCCTTGCCAAGAAACTGCAATTAATAAAAATTTGTAATTTATCAAAAAAAAGATAATTTCGAAGATAGAGATCTGTTTTAATGTATAAATGCCATTTTTGAGGGTGTACCCCATTTTTCTGGGACCTTTTTTCTCAAGACTTTATTCTACTGTTTACATAATAACTCTAGTGGCAGCAGTGCTAATCATGGTACCAATAGGATTTGCATCATTCTTTTGGCAACTGGATAATCACAAATCAGACGTTAAAAAAAGAAAAGACTGCAACGTGTAGAATTTATCAAAAAAAATAGAATATTTTATGAGAAAATTATGTTAAGTGGTTTGAATGTTTTTAGTAATATCATTAATTGAAAAAAAATTGAAATTAGGTCGTAAAATTAATGTGTAATAAAATTATTTTACATAGAAAATTTTGCGCATGAATTTTTATTTCTTGTGTAAAAAAATAATGTTACATAGGAATTACCTTAATTAATGTCAAATGACGTTTTGAGTAATGAATCGGGCGGTACATGAATTAACCTATGTTGTGAATTATCAATTTGTATTTTACGTAATGCAATTTAATAAAAAGAGAAGAGAAGTATAAAATGTTAAAACAGAATTTGATGTTGTTAGGAATTGTTAGTCTTTTAATTTTACAAATAATTGTAATACCTCAAGTATATGCCATGGAAGTTTTTGATACGATAGACGTTGGAGAATCTTCAATACAAATTACACTAAACCCCACAACAAACACAATCTACGTGACCAATAGAGATAATACAATCTCAGTTATCGGCGGCTCAGACAAC
This sequence comes from Nitrosopumilaceae archaeon, assembly GCA_035527875.1. GTDB lineage: Archaea > Thermoproteota > Nitrososphaeria > Nitrososphaerales > Nitrosopumilaceae > Nitrosomaritimum. The sequence continues at coordinate 4,130 of DATKZR010000051.1, forward strand.
ATTGTTGTTGATACAATTGATGTAGGAACTTCGCCTCGTGGAATTGCGGTAAATCCCACAACAAATACAATCTATGTGACCAACCCCTTAGATGGTACAGTTTCAGTTATCGGTGGTTCTGATAAAGTAGTTGTGGATACAATTGAGGTAGGAACTTTGCCTCGTGGAATTGCGGTAAACCCCACAACAAATATGATTTATGTAACAATTCCTTCAAATAACACAATTTTAGTTATTGACGGCTCAGATAACATGGTTGTTGATACAATTGATGTAGGAACTTTGCCTCGTGGAATTGCGATAAACCCCACAACAAATATGATCTATGTGACCAACCCTTTAGATAATACAGTTTCAGTTTTTGATGGATCTACCAATGGGTTGATGGATATAATTGATGTAGTAGATGGTTCATTCGGAATTGCACTAAATCCCACAACAAATATGATCTATGTAGTAAGCTGTTTTTATGGTATTAACGCAGTTTCAGTTATTGACGGATCTAATAATTCAGTTATGGACTCACTTAATCTAAAAGAATGTGCTTCCACACTTGCAATAAACCCATTGACAAACACATTCTACATACCAAGCTCTAGTGACAATACAATATCAGTAGTTGGTGAGGATGTCAAATTATCTGGAATAAAAACACCTCAAGAACCATTTACCACATCAGATTCAGTAGAAGGAATTGGTAAAGAAGTGGCATTACAAAAAATTAAAACTCCAAATGAGTCAATCCCCATTCAGATAGCTGAAGAATTGGTTCAGAATCCAATTGATAGTCTCCCCTACTTGGGCATAGTTGTTCTAGGCGCCATAATTGGAGTAATCGGTGTCAAAAAAAGAAACAATGGAAAACCTAAAGAGATCTCTCAAAATAATGAACATTTTTACAAACCAAAAAGAGATTTTGAGAAAGAATCAAAGTCAATAGCACGAAAACTTCAAGATAGGCTAGTAGGTTCCCAATCAGATATCATAAAAGGTCTAGATTTAGATCAAATGATTGAAAATAAAATTCGAATTATATTAAAACTGCAAGAATACAAACTTGGAAATCACAACAGGTTAGAGGGAATTAAAAAATCATTGATAACTGATGGCGTATTTACCAAAAAAGATAATGAATATGTTGAATCCACTTTTGAACAATATAAAAAAATAGCACTGATAAACGATTAGAATCATACATTGCAGTTTTCAGAAAATCAAATACTGATTCCCCCCCCCAAATAATTCTAAATCAGTTTTGTTTGTGAAAAATAAAAATTTGCCATTAAACACTTTATCTAAAATGTTGCCAGTTTTAATGAATTGTGAATTATTTTTTTAAAAATATCCTCTAGTCATAATTCATGAGGTTTTTTTCCTCAAGTAAACTATGGAGATTATGAACAGAGCGATGGACATCTTCTTCATTTTTGGCACCTGCACATACTAATTTACCAGAAGCAAAAACAAGAATTACTGTTTTAGGATCTACCATCCTATGTATCAAACCAGGAAATTGTTCTGGTTCATACATACTTCTTGGTAATGTTCTTGCGGCTTGTTCCAAGTAAACTCTACCACCTAGATTGATTGAAGAAACAATGTTTTGAATCGTAACTGTAGCTTCATTTTTTATCTTGATTTTACCTTTTCTCAATTCTTGAACCACTTTTTGAACTGCCTTTCTGGCCAATGCTTCTGATTTGGAACCAGTGCATACCATCTTTCCTGAACCAAAAAGCAGCGTAGCAGTTTTTGGGTTTTTTAACCTAAAAACAGCTCCTGGGAATAGCTCTGGATTCCATTCTACTTCTGGGAATTTTTTTGTGATATCTTTTAGATCTAGTCGTTGATCAATTGTGGCAGATGCAACAACATTCACAATATTGATTATTGGCTTAGATTGAGGCATTTTCTTTTACATTTAACGAATTAGACATCTCAGGAAATGAAATCATCACGATATTATCTCTTCGTACTAGTATCTAATCTAAACTTTTGAAATCCCCCTCAGGCACCCCTTTAGATTTTCTGCTTTCTTTATCTTAATATCACAAAGAAAGGAGGAATTCAACATGGAGATTCTTGATAGCAAGGTCCTCGTTTGGCTTCAAAGTGCACAATATGTTAAAGCCATGTCTGGAGTGTATGTTCTTTATGATAAAAATTTGGATGTAATTTATGTTGGAGGAAGTGAAAATCTTCAAAAGACATTTGAATCATATGTTAACACAGACTTTGAGGGTAATATTTGTAAACAAAAAACCCACACTTATCAAAGAATATTTGTTGAAAATCCTATCGAACGAAAAACAGAGATTTTAGAAGACTATAAGAAAGAACATGGAAAAATGCCATGTTGTAATGATGAAACGGGTTGAAAATCAATTATTTCTCCAGATTCAAATGACAAACTATGATGAAAGTTGTTAATTAGAAATAAAAAAACAAGGGAATCACTCTTTATAATGAACTAATAGTGACTTTCCCATTACCGGATGAACAGCTATTATATTTTCACCCTTCTCAGCTAGAAATTTGTTTACTACATCTTGAAGAAATACATCCTGTGGTAATTGTTCGGCTTCAAAATATTGGATCTTGTGAGTCATTATAGTGAGGATCGATTAAGATGATATTAATGATTCTGAAAATACGGCGTAGATATTCTTTAGATCAATTTATGATTTTAGTTGTTTTACATTGTAATGGTTCTGCTCTCCAGATAAGTTCATTACTTTAGTTATGATTTTAACCCGCCAAAACAAATCTTAATTCTTTTAGGACTGGAGTTAGGTTGTGTTTTTTGTGTAGAAGTGTGGCAAGTTTCTTTTTAAAATTTATCAGTGATTTCTTTTGTAAATTCAGATGTTGATTTATCTCCGCCAATATCTTTAGTCTTTATTCCATCTTTTACTAGATCAAAAATAATAGATTCTAACTTTTGTCCCACTTCAAAACATTTTGAGTCATTGTGTTTGGCTCCAAGCCAATCAAGCATCATCTTAATTGATAACAAAAAGGATGAAGGATTTGCTATGTTTTTACCTGCAATGTCAAACGCTGCTCCATGAACTGGCTCAAACAATGCAAAATTATCCCCAATGTTTGCAGCTGGTGCCATTCCAAGTCCCCCAACTACTTGGGAGGATTCATCTAACAAAATATCACCAAATAGATTGGTAGTAACAATGACATCAAACCGGTTTGGTTGGCGAATTAAATTCATGGCACACGCATCCACATACATTTGCTCAAATGTTATATCAGGGTAGTCTTTTGCAACATCAGAACATGCTTTTGAAAACAATCCATCAGTTACTCTCATAACATTTGATTTGTGAACACAAGTTACTTTTCTCATAGAATCTCGAATCTTTGCAGTTTCAAAAGCATATTTTGCAATTCTTTTTGAAGCTTTCTCAGATATTATTCTCAAGGCAACTGCAGAATCACCAACTCGAAATTCCTTACCCACGTAAAGATCCTCAGTGTTCTCCCTAACGATTACCATATCAATATCATCTCGAAGAGCCTTCATGTGAGGATAAGACTTTGCAGGCCTTATGTTAGCATAAAGGTCAAGCATTCGCCTTAAAACTACTATTACGTCTGCGGCGCTCTCACCTACTGGAGCTTTGAGACAGGCATCTGAATTTTTGATAGCATCAATTGTCTGGTCAGGAAGTGCTTTTCCTGTCTCCTTGAGAGATACATCTCCAGCTTGAAGCTTTGTAATTTCAAAGTTTAATCCAAGTTTATCATTTATTGTATCAAGTACAGATTCTGCAGATTCTGAAATTTCAGGACCAATTCCATCTCCAGTAATTAATGATATTTTGTACATGTGTATTTTCCCATCAAGTGAATTTTAAATGATTAGTTTTTGGATAGTTTTTCTTTAAGCATTTTTTTGAGCATTATTCTGTTAATTCCATCAATTACCGCTTGAACACTTGTAGTTACAATGTCTTCTCCAACTGATTTTGCCGATACCTTGTTTCTATCTGCATCCTCTACTTTGACCGTGACCTCACATAAAGCAGTGGAGCCTCCAGAAATTGATGCCAAATTATAGTCTTTAATTCTAATTTCTGAAATTTTTCCTGTAATCTTTTGAATTGCATTAAGTGCAGCGTCCACTGGGCCTACCCCATAATCGGTTCCAATGTGGTCCTCTCCATCAATGTTGAGTTTAACAAAAGCATAAGGCATCGTTCCAATTCCAGTAGATACAGAAAATCCAGTAAGATGAACGATTCTTTTGATTCCAGTATCTCCTAAAACTTCAGACGCAATTGAGAGTAATTCTACATCAGAAACTTGTTTTCCTTGATCTCCTAGAAATTTTACCTTGTCAAGAATTTCTTTGGATTGATCTTCAGTTGGAGTAATTCCATACTCTTCAAGCATTGCATTCATTCCATGAATTCCTGCATGCTTTCCTACCTGAAGCCATCTTTTTCTACCAACGAGTTCTGGTGAAATTGGCTCGTACGTTAGTGGATTACTCAATACACCATGAGTGTGGATTCCTGACTCGTGGCCAAAGGAATTATCCCCCACAATTGCCTTGTTTGGCTGCACTGGCACTCCAACAAGTTTAGAGATATACCTGGATGTGTCGTAAATTAATTCGGATTTTATTCCAGTTTCGTATTTTTGATCCCATTGTAAGCATTGCAAGCCCATTGCAAATTCTTCAAGGGATGCGTTTCCAGCACGCTCTCCAATTCCATTAATTGTTACATGTGCACATTGAGCTCCGGCACGTATTCCTGCCAAAGCATTGGCAACAGCTAATCCAAAGTCATTATGACAGTGTAAACTGATGGGAAGACGTGTAGCTTCAATTGCATCTTTTGTAATTTGTGAAATGTATTCTGGTGTAGCATACCCTACAGTATCAGGTATATCAATTCTATCAGCTCCAGCTTTTGCTACTTCACCAAAAACTTTTTTCAAAAATTCCCTATCAGTTCTGGTTGCGTCTTCGGCTGAAAACTCTACTTGTAATCCATGTGATTTTCCATACTCTACAGCTTCAATTGCTTTTTCAAGTGCTTGCTCTCGAGTCATTTTGAGTTTGTACTTCAGGTGAATATCAGATGTCGCAATAAAAGTATGAATGTAATTTAATCCCCCATCAATTGAAGCGTCAATGTCTTTTTTGTTAGTTCTTGCTAAACCACATATTTCAGCAGATAGTCCTGCACTTGTAATCATCTTTACAGCTTTTAATTCACCATCAGAAATTACCGGAAATCCAGCTTCGATTACATCAACACCTAGGGCATCAAGCTTTTTTGCAATTGAGAGTTTTTGATCTGGAGATAGCGATATTCCAGGAGTTTGCTCTCCATCTCTTAGTGTAGTATCAAAGATTCGTATCCTCATGCCCCACTTCTCTGTAAAGCTGCAACTCCAGTTCTGGCAACCTCAAGTATTCCAAATGGCTTTGCCAATTCCTGAAATGCCTCTATCTGATCAGGGGTAGCAGTTAATTCTACCATCATAGAGTTTTTTTTGACATCATGGATCTTTCCGCCATAGGCATTTGCCAACTTGTTGATCTCCATACTATCATTAGCATTACTTAGTTTAATTTTAAAAATACTCAGTTCACGGTATACGGTTTTGTGCTCATCAAGCTCCTTTACCTCCAAAGTGTCGATCATTTTATCTAGCTGCTTTACTATTTGTGCTATCTGTTTTTCGTCACCAAATGTAGTTATAGTCATGCGCGAAAATTCAGGGCTTTCAGTTACTCCTACGGATATACTATCAATGTTAAAGTTCCTTGATCTAAACATATGGGTTATCTTAAACAAGATACCTGGTTTGTTTTCTACTAGTAATGATAGAATTGCCCACATATTATCACCTAAGAGGGTAACACCATTTCTGAAAGCGAGGTTCCCGGAGCAACAAAAGGCAATACGTCCTCTTCTGGATCAATTGGAATATCGATTACAGTAGCTACATCGCTACTCAATGCAGTCTTTATCGCTCTATCTAGCTCGTCCATTGATTGTGCACGAATTCCTTGTGCACCATACGATTCTGCAAGTTTAACATAATCAGGACAATGTTGTTGATCCACCCCAATCATTCGTCTTTTATAGAATGTTCTTTGCCATTGAGCAACCATCCCTAGACTAGAGTTGTTTAAAATAAAAACAATTACTGGAATGTCTTCAAGAACTGCAGTAGCTAGTGAGTTTTCTGTCATGCTAAAACTTCCATCACCTGCAATATCCACTACATGAACATCAGGTTTTGCAACTTTTGCACCTATTGCTGCAGGAAAACCCCAACCCATAGTTCCAAGGCCAGTTGAGCTAAAAAACGTCCCTGGTTGAATAACATCAAAGAATAACGATGCCCACATCTGGTGTTGGCCAACTTCTGTAGTTACAATTGATTGGTGAGGAAGCAATTCTCGAAGTTTTCTCAAGATTTTTGCAGCCCCCATCTCTCCCGGATGAAGTTTCAAATTTTCCTTCCAATACTCTTTTGTTTCTTTTACATGTTTGAGCCAGTTGTTTTCCTCAGTCTGTTTGATTGCTTTTTTAGCTAGCATTTTTATCATAATTCGAAGGGACACACGAACATCTCCTACCACTGCAACATTGGTTGTTTGGTTTTTTCCAATTTCAGCAGGGTCTACATCCATATGGATAATTTTTAATCTCTTCTCAAAGGCCTCAAATGTACCAACTGACCTGTCTGAGAATCTAGTTCCAATAGCTAAAACACAGTCAGCTTCTGTCATGATTTTGTTGGCTTCAGCATGTCCGTGCATTCCAATTGGTCCTAATGATAATGGGTGGTTTTCTGGAAACGATCCTTTTCCTTTGAAAGTAGTTACCACTGGAATCATTAACATTTCTGCAATCACTTGTAATTCTGCAAATGCTGATGAAATTATTGTTCCACCGCCAGCTAAGATTACAGGCTTTTCTGAATTTAGTAGCATGTCTACTGCTTTTTCTACATTAACCACGTCAGGATCTGCCCAAGGATGGTACCCTCTGATTTTAAATTCATCAGGAAAAGTCATTTCAGCTTCCCCTATTTGAACATCTTTTGGAATATCGATTAATACCGGTCCTGGTCTACCTGTTTGGGCAATAAAGAATCCCTTCCTTACTGCTGCAGGAACTTCACTTGCATCTCGTGGTTGAAATGCATATTTTACTACAGGATTTGACATTCCAATAATATCACTTTCTTGAAAGGCATCTTTTCCAATCATTGCAACTGGCACTTGTCCTGTTACTGCAACCATTGGAGCAGAATCAGCTTGTGCTGTTGCTATCCCAGTTAAAATATTTGTTGCTCCAGGGCCTGATGTCGCAAAACAAACACCAGGTTTTCTACTTACTCTTCCAAATCCATCAGCCATGTGCGCTGCTGATTGTTCATGTCTTGTCAAGATGTGTCTAATGTTACATCTTGCAAATTCGTCATACATTGGGAGATTTGCACCTCCCGGTAATCCAAATACCTCTTTGACTCCTTCTTTTTCCATGGCAGTCATTAGGGCTTTTGCTCCTGTCATTGTTTCCATTTTATTTACCAAATCAATTGCCATAATTTTAATGTGTTAAGGTGGTGTTATACACCGAGTTTAATACAGAACCCCGAGCAAAATAATGAGTTTTGGAGCAGCTGGAGACATGAAAAATATAGAATTTTTATAATTAATAAAATTATCTTGTTTCAGAAATAAACTATTCTTTCAATTAGCCTTGACAAAATAAAGATTAATTCTCGAGTTTTTTTAGAGATGGATGTAGTCTTTTAACAACATCTCTATTTAAAATCCAGAAAATGGACCTACATAGATGCGAATCCATTTGGGTAGGATCTATGCAATTCAGAGTAGCTATGACATACCAAGAAAATAAAGTCTGAAAAAGACCGCTAGGTGGAGATTAGTCTAGAGGGACTAACATTCCTGAAGGTTCTAAACCGAGACTTTCATGTGAAATTACGTTCAGAACCATTGACATATTTTGTATATTCCAAGTCAATGTAATTAGCTTTTTGATTTTAGAATATTTTCATTTTAAAATGAAAAATGAACCAATCCACAAAGATTTTGAATTGTGTTGATAGTGAAA